>JAAYAQ010000427.1 GCA_012719295.1 Candidatus Hydrogenedentota bacterium
ATGACCTGCCGCACTGCCTCATGCTGCCTGATCCTGAGTGCGTGCATCATGCTCTCGCAAGCCGCCGGTGCAGAAGACCAACCACAATGGGGAGAACGCCATTCCCGCAACATGATTTCCCGCGAAACCGGCCTGCCCCGGCAGTTCGACCTGGCCACGGCCAAAAACGTCAAATGGATCGTCCCGCTGGGCAGCGACGTGTTCGCGTCGCCGGTTGTGGCTTCGGGACGCGTTCTGATCGGCGCCAACAACGCCGAACCGCGCGATCCACGGCACCAGGGCGACCGCGCAGTGCTGCTGTGCCTCAACGAAACGGATGGCAGCCTGGTCTGGCAACTGGTGGTGCCGCGCCTCGAAGACGACCTCTTCCTGGACTGGCCGAACATCGGCTGGTGCTCGCCCCCCACCGTCGAGGGGGACCGGGTGTACACCGTGACGAACCGCTGCGAGGTGGTCTGTCTCGACCTGAACGGCCTGACGAACGGCAACGATGGCCCGTACCTGGACGAGGGCCGGCATATGGCGCCGCGGGGCGAGCCCGCCATGGAAGTCGCCGGTCTCGACGCGGACATCATCTGGCTGACGGACATGAAGGAAGCCGTGGGCATGTATCCTCATGACGCCGCCCATTGCTCGATCCTGCTCGACGGCCAGGCGCTTTATCTCAACACATGCAACGGGGTGGACAATACGCACCGCGTGATTCGCAAACCCGACGCTCCGAGCCTCATTGTTATCGACAAAGCCACCGGACGCGTCGTGGCGCAGGATGGCGAACACATCGGCCCTCTCGTGTTTCATTCCACCTGGTCGTCGCCCTCCCTGGGAGAGGTCAACGGCAAACGGCTGGTGTTTTTCGGAGGCGGAGACGGGGTCTGCTACGCATTCGCCGCGCTGAATCCTTCGCAATTGCCCGAGACCCCCCAGGTCCTGGAACGCGTGTGGCGCTTCGACTGCGACCCGGCCGCCCCGAAGGAAAACGTGCACTCTTTCCAGGGCAATCTGCAGGAAGGCCCCAGCAACATCAAGGGCATGCCGGTCTTCCACAACAACCGCATTTACGTGACCGCGGGCGGCGACATCTGGCAGGGCAAGAAAACGGCCTGCCTCAAGTGCATTGACGCCACACTGACGGGCGACGTCACAACCACCGCCGAACGCTGGACCTATCCCCTCGAACTGCACGCGTGCGCGACGCCCGCCATCGCGGACGGACTGCTCTTCGTGACGGATTGCCGCGGCCTCGTGCATTGCGTCGATGCGGATACCGGCGCGCCGTACTGGACCCACAAGCTCCGGCGCGACATCTGGGGCTCCACGCTGGTGGCTGACGGCAAGGTCTACGTGGGCTCACAAGGGCGCGACTTCTGCATTTTCGCGGCTTCAAAGGAGAAACAGGTCCTCTTCGCCACGGAATTCGATGCGCCCATCAACAGCACGCCTGTGGCCGCAAACGGGGTCCTCTACGTGGCCACGCTGCGGCAACTCTATGCCATTGCGGAAACGCCCGAGGTCAAGTAAACGGCGTTTCGCGCCGTCAACATGGGAGGACGCATGCGCATTCGACGACAAATCCCCGGTATCCTGACAACGTTGTTTCTGTGCCTGATGGCCGCCGCCGCGCGAGGCGAAGACAACTGGCCGCAATGGCGCGGCCCGGCCCAGAACAACGTGAGCGATGCGACCGGCCTCCCGCTGACCTGGAGCGATAGCGAGAACATCGTATGGAAGACCCCGTTGCCGTCGTGGAGCGGCGGAAGTCCCATCATCTGGGGCGAGCGCGTGTTCGTGACGTCGCCGTCAAAATCCGAGGCGCCCGCCGGGGACGCCGGCGGGAAGGCCGGGCGCGATCCCGGCGGTCCCGACCTGCTCCTGCTCTGCATTGCCAAGACGGACGGGAAGATCCTCTGGGAGCGCGTGCTTGACACCGGCAACCAGTTCCGGCAGAAACAGAATGACTCCTCGCCATCCCCCGTGACCGATGGCCAGCACGTGTGGGCCGTCACCGGCACCGGCGCCGTCGTGGCGTTCGATATGGAAGGCAATCCGCTCTGGAAGAAGAACCTCCAGCAGGAGTACGGCGTGTTTGGCCAGATGTTCGGCTATGCCTCCTCGCCCCTGTTGCACGAAGGCAAACTCATTGTCCAGGTTCTCCACGGGTATACGACCGACGAGCCATCGTATCTCGTGGCCTTCGATGCCCTGACCGGAAACGTGGCGTGGCGCGTTGAACGGTGGACCGACGCCGAGAACGAATCCCCCGACGCCTACACAACGCCCACCCTGCTCCACCACGACGGCATTACCCAGGTCGTGGTGCTGGGCGGCGATTACGTCACGGGGCATGACCCGCAAACCGGCCAGGAAGTGTGGCGCGCAGGGGTGACCAATCCCAGAAAGATCACCAACTGCCGCATCATCGCCTCCCCCGTGACCGCCGACGGCATGATCTACGCGCCCACGCGCCTGAAACCCGTGACCGCGTTGCGGGCCGGCGGCCAGGGCGACATCACCGCCACGCATCTTGCCTGGCAGTGGAACGAGTTCGGTGGACCCGACGTGCCCTCCCCCGCCTGCGACGGCCGGTATTTCTACATGGTTGAGGACCGGGGCGCGGTGACCTGCCTGGAGGCCAAAACGGGCGCGGTCGTCTGGGGTCCCGAGCGCAGTGCGCGGGGAACCGTGAGCGCTTCGCCCCTGCTTGCCGACGGGAAACTCTACTTCACGAATGAAGACGGCGTCACTAC
>JAAYAQ010000428.1 GCA_012719295.1 Candidatus Hydrogenedentota bacterium
ATCGGCTGCGGCGAACGCGGCCGCAACGCCCACATGACCAACATACACCGCTACTCTGAAGAGCAGAACGTCGAAATCACCGCGGTCTGCGATCCCTGGAAGGTGAACCGCGAGCGGGCCGCGGCGGACACCAAGAGCTGGTACGGCCGTGAAGCCCGCCAGTTTGTCTCGTACCGGGATCTGGTCGCCCTGGAAGATATTGACGCGGTCATGATTGCGTCGTGCGACCACCTGCACACCACCCACATGAAGGCCGCGGCCGAGGCGAAGAAAGACATCTACTGCGAAAAGCCCCTGGCCATGGATTTCGACCAGCTCAAGGCCGCCTGCGACGCGGTCAAGGCGAATGGCGTGGTGTTCCAGGCCGGCACCCAGTTGCGCAGCATGGCCAGCATGACCGGCGCGCGGGAAGTCTACCGGTCCGGCAAGCTGGGCACCGTGGGACGCATCGAACAGTGCCGCAACGCCCCCCAGCCGTATTGGTATTCCTACGTGAAGGAAGTCAACGAGGCGGATGTGGACTGGAACGAGTTTCTGGCGGACCGCGAGCCGCGGCCGTTCAGTGCCGCGCAGTATTCCGGGTGGTACGGTTACCGGGACTTCTCGGACGGTCCGGTGCCGGGGCTGGGCAGCCATTTCATCGATCTGGTCCACTACATCACGGGGGCGGCGTTCCCGACGTCGGCGGTCTGCATGGGCGGGACCTACACGTGGAAGGACGATTACAACTTCACGTGCCATGACCATGTGCACGCCCTGTGGGAGTACCCGGAAGGATTCATGGTGTCGTATTCGACCCATTTCGGCAACGGCAGCGGGAACTCCTTCAAGTTCTTCGGCGACACCGCGGTGCTGGACTGCCAGAACTGGAATCAGCCCGTGCTGACGTCGGACGGAATCAATACGGCCAAGGGCGAGACCTTTGAAAAGCAGGACGTGGCGCCTGTCGAGCGCGCGGACCACTTCCTGGACTGGCTCCAGTGCCTGCGCAGCCGCGAGACCCCGAACGCGTCGCTCGATGCCGGGTACCAGCACGCCGTCGCGGTGCTGTTGGCCATGCGGGCCTGCAACACCGGCCAGCGGCAGATCTACGACGCGGACAAGCGCGAAATGCGCAGCGCCTGATCTGTCACAAACAGGGTTTACGATGAAGGACATCGCACTATGAAAAGCACTCGACGCGAGTTTCTCGGCCGCTCCGCCCAGTTCGGAGCGGCCGGTCTTGCGGCCGTGGCGCTGGGGGCCTCAGCGGCCGAATCCCCAGCCGGCGGCCCGTGGAAGATCGGCATCTATACCCGCCCGTGGGACAAACTGGACTACCGCGTGGCGCTCGACGCCATCGCGGCGGCCGGTTACAAGTATGCGGGGCTGATGACGACCAACAACGATACCCACCTGGTCGTTTCAGTCAAGACCACGCCGGAAGAGGCCCAGCAGGTCGCCGAAGAATGCGCGAAACGCGGGCTCCAGGTTCCGTCGGTATACGGCGGGGGCATTCCGGTCAACGAATCGCTCGAGGCCGGCATCGCGGGCATGCGTACGCTCATTGACAACTGCGCCATCGTGAAGGCCGAAAACCTGCTGATGGGCGGCATCGGAGACGAGACGCTGTACGCGCTCTACTACCAGGCGATCGCCGAGACCTGCGACTACGCCGCGGAGAAGGGCATCGGGATCAGCGTGAAACCCCATGGCGGGCTCAATGCGACGGGGCCCCAGTGCCGCAAGACCGTCGAGGAGACCGTGGGCCACAAGAATTTCCGGATCTGGTACGACCCGGGCAACATCTATTACTACTCGGATGGCGCGCTCAGCCCCGTGGACGATGCCGCGACGGTGGACGGCCTGGTCGTGGGCATGTGCGTGAAGGATTACGTGCATCCCAAGGAAGTCGCGGTCACGCCCGGCGACGGCATGGTCGACTTCGCGAAGGTGCTGGCCCGGCTCAAGCAGGGCGGGTTCACGAAAGGCGCGCTGGTTGTGGAGTGCCTCAAGCCCGGCGACGAAGCGCAATTGCTGGCCGAGGCGAAACGCGCGCGCGAATTCGTCGAGCAACTCGTCGCGCAATAAGCGCGGCG
>JAAYAQ010000429.1 GCA_012719295.1 Candidatus Hydrogenedentota bacterium
GTATCCGCGGCCCACGTGCCGCCCGGGGCCACTGAACCTTATGGGCGTCCATGCGTACTACGAGATGAGCAAGGCACACGAAGCACCGAGCGATGAGGCGCTGGCCGAACGTGCGCGGGACGGCGACGTCCGGGCGTTCGAACTGCTCGTAACGCGGTACCAGGCGCCGCTGTTCAACTACCTCCGGCGGATGATCGGCAACGCCTCGGAAGCGGAAGACGTGTTCCAGGATACGTTCATGAAGGTTTACAGGCATCTCGACCGGTTTCGGCCCGACGGCCGTTTTCGCAGCTGGCTGTACCGCATTGCCACCAACACCTGCCGCGACGCCCTGCGCCGCCGGAAACTGCGCCGGGTCTTCTCGCTGGACGCGGGCCGGAACCCCGAAGACGCGCCGCCGGTCGAGCGTTACGCATCCCGTGCGCCCAATCCGGCGGAGAAGGCGGCCGAGGCCGAACTGGCCGAGCGTCTGGCGCGGGCGGTGGAGGCGCTGCCCATGAGACACCGGGCCGTGTTTCTCATGGCCCGTTACGACGGCATGAGTTACGAGGAAATCGCGGAGAGCCTCAGGATCCCCGTGGGCACCGTGAAATCACGCATGAACACGGCGGTGAACGCCTTGATGGACGCGCTGGAGGAACCGGCGTGAGCGAATTCAGTCGCCAGATGAAGGCCATGCGCGAACAGCTTCGCGCCTATCTGCTCGGCACCCTCCCGGAAACGGAGCGGGCGAGGGTCGAAGCGCGTCTGGCCGATTCCGAAGACCTCCGCGCGCAGCTGGAGGCCGAACGGACTGCTCTCGCCAGGCTGGACGCGCTGCCCCGAATGGAGCCCCGGACCGGCCTTGCCGCACAGGTGATGGGCGAATTGCGTGCCCGCGAAGCGGAGGCAGAGGGCAACCGTTCCGCGCCAGGCCGCCGCGTGCTGGGTTATGGTGTGGCCATCGCGGCGGGGCTGGTGCTCGTGCTGTCTCTGCTTCCCGCGCTTTCCCGCGGCCGGGAGGCCGCCCGGCGCGCGACGTCGGCCAACACCCTGAAACAGGTCGGGGTGGTCCTCAAAATGTACGCGAACGATAACCCGGGCGCGTGGTTTCCGCCGCTCGCGCCTCAGGACGGCGTCTGGGGGCTGGACGTGAGCGTTCTGTATCCCAGGTATCTCGCCGACCCGAAACTCCTGATCGATCCCAGCCATCCCCGCGCGGAGGCGATCGGCCGGGAAATGGACGCCGCCATGACCACGACGCCGATCGACTGGGCGGCCGTGAACCGCCTGGCTGCCGAGAGTTACACGTACCTTGGCTGGCACGCCACCAGTCCCGAGGAACTGGTTCGTTTGAGAGACGCCCGGCCCCAGCGGCTCGGCCAGCGCGCTGAACTGGCCCGGAATTTCGAGTCGGATACCGGCATCTATCGGTTGCGCGAAGGCGTCGAGCGGTTCTACATCACCGACATCAACAACCCCGCCGCCTCCGCGAGTGTGCAATCCGGGATCCCCGTCATGTTCGAAACACGCTCGCGCATTCCCGGCGGCCGAAACGTCCTGTTCATGGATGGCCACGTCGAGTTCATCCGTTACGGCGAGGCCTTCCCGGTGACCGGCGAAACCGACGCCATCCTCGGGATCAACGCCGGCCGCTGACCGCGTATCCGGCTGGTCCGGGCCGTGCGCAACCCCATTCCTCCTGAAACGAACCTTTCGCACTCCCATGCGTAATGAACGGTACAGAGCAACCGGTTGGGAGGACGAATCATGAAGACGCAGCACCTGTTCGCCGCCGTTCTGGCGCTCCTGGTTCCCGTGGCCGCGTCCTGGGGTGCGGAGCCTGAAGCGCCGGAGACCGCCATCCCCCGGATGGATTCGGCACGCATGGAGATGCAATGGAACGACCTGCGTTCCCTGCTCGAGGAACTCTACGCGGCCCGGTCGCGCGAGTTCGAGAAGGAAGAGCCCGCACCGCCGCCCCCGTACGACTGGACCATTTCCGAAGCGCGCTACGAGGCCGGCATCGAGCCCGGAAACAGCATGCGCGTGCGTGCGGAATTCGATATCGACGTCCTGAATGACGCGTGCTGGGCCCGGATTCCCATTCTGAAAAACACCGTGGCGCCCGTAGACGCCTCGCTCAACGGCGAGCCGGTGTCGCTGTCGGTCGATGCCGACGGGTGGCTCATGCTCGCCATTCAGAAACCGGGATTCTATGCCTTTGAAACCACCTTCTACACCGATATCGCGGCCAGCGAAGGGGTTCTGACGGCCCAATTCCCGTGCGCGCGAACGCCCGTGACGCGCATGACGCTGGCCATTCCGGTGAAGGACGCCCAGGTGGCCGCACCCGATGCCCTCAACATTGCCGTTCAACCTTCCGCGGACGGTTTGACCGCGGACCTCACCTTCCGCAGCACGGAAAACATTGCGGTGCAGTGGACGCTCCCGGCCGTGCTCAAGAAGAAGGAAGAGGAGGCCGCCCGCCCGCCCGAACCGCCGCGCGTGGCAAGTCTGGCCGCGACCCTCGCCACCATCACCGACGGCTACCTCGATTGCCGCACACACGTGCGGTTCGACGTACTCCATGGGAAAGCAGACAGCTTCACGATTGCCGTCCCGAAGGGCGTCAATGTGCTGGAAGCCGCGGGACAGGGGGCGGCCTGGACGGTGACCGAGGCCGGCGAAGAGCAGGCCATCGAGATCAAGGTCAATCACGCGATCGAAGCGGACTACGAGCTGACGCTGCACTTTGAGACGTCCATCGACGAAGGGGCGCCGGTCATCGTGATGCCCGCGGTCCGCGTCGAGGACATGGTGCGGCAGACGGGGTTCCTCGGTCTTGCCGCCCGCAGCAACGTGGAAGTGGCGCCCGCGGAGGGCATCGAGAACCTGACGCGCGTCGACATCACGGAACTGCCGGAAGCCCTGCGCGCCATGTCGGCCAATCCCCTGCTGCTGGGCTACAAATACGTCGGCGACCAGTACATCCTGCCGCTTGAGGTGCGCCGCCTGCAGGACGTTGCGGTGCGCGTGGCGAGCATTGACCGCGCCCTGCTCGTCACCATGATCACCGAGGAAGGCATGGCCATCACCCGCGCCCGCTACGACGTTCGCAACAACATCAAACAGTTCCTCCGCGTGGCCCTGCCCGAAGACGCCGAGGTGTGGTCCGCGGAGGTGGGCGGCAAGGTGGTGAAACCCGCCCGTGACGGCGAGAAGGGCGCGGTCCTGATTCCGCTCTTCAAATCCGTCGAGACCGGCCGCGTGCTCGACACCTTCCCCGTCGAACTGGTCTATATGGAGTCCGCCCCGAAAAGCCCCGTGCTTTACGGAAAACACGCGTTGAACGCCCCCGCGACCGACATCCTGGCCAACGAGATCGCGTGGCAGGTGCTGGTACCGGAAACCCAGCGCGTGTTCCGCACTTCAGGCGACCTGAAACCCGCCCGCGAGGTTCCGGTGGGTGCGCGCAGCACCCTCGATCGCGGCCAGACCAGCGTGTCGCAGGAGACAATCTACCGGTTGCGCGAGGGCATCGAACGGTTCTACATCAAGGACATCAACAATCCGGCCGCGTCCGCGGTGGCCGGCGAACCGCGCTACCAGGGCCAGCAGCTTCAGGAAGGCGCGCCCGCCGAGACGGAGATTGCCGGCGTGCTGCCCGTGCGCATCGATTTGCCCACCGAAGGCGTGTCGTACCTGTTCCGCCGGCTCATGGCGCCCGAAGGCAGGGAACTGCATCTCACGCTCCATGTGTACCACGCGCGCTGGGCGGCCGCCGGCAACCGGGCGGTGCTCCTCGGCGGCTGGGCCGTGGCGCTCGGCGTCGGATGGCTTGCGCTGCAGCACGCGCGCGGGAAACGGCTTCGCCGCGGACAGGTCCTTCTCGTCGCGGTCGCACTGCTTGCCATCCTGGCGTGCCGGTTCGCGATCGGTCAGTCTCCCTGGAGCGTGGTCTTCTGGGCCGCTGTCCTGACGTGCGCCGCGCTTCTGGCCCCGCGGCTCTATGCCCGTCTTCAGACAAGGGTTCGCGTTGAAAAGGCGGCTCCGGCCCCACAGCACGAAGCGTGAGGAGGGACCGGCCATGTCTTCCGCGAAACTGAGCATACGCCTCTGGGAATGGGCGGCCATCGTGCTCGTGCTCATCATCGGCGCGGCCCTGCTTCTGCCGGCCCTGAGCCGCGGACGGGAGAGTGCGGTGCGCGCAAGCTGCGCAAACAACCTCAAACAGCTCGGACTGGTCATGAAAATGTTCGCTGGCGAGCACAGCGGTGCGTATCCTCCCCTGAGCCCGGTCCCCAACAACTGGATGCTCGACATGCGCACCGTCTATCCCGAGTACCTGACGGATCTGACCATCCTGGACTGCCCCGGCAGCCCGGTCAACATCCGGTTCGACCGGCCCGAATGCGTGTCGTCGCTCTACTATGTCTACGCGGGATATGCCATCGTGAGCGACGAACAGGCCCTGGCGCTCTTCGAGGCGTACCACCATCTGCCCTTCGCCATGTTCGCCCGCAACGACCTGACCCTGCCCGTACCCGTCTGGTCGAACTCCTCGCGCCCCGACGTTGTGGGGTCCAGCGCCATTCCCGTGATGTGGGACCGCGTGCCCCTCGACGAGTCCCAGTATGGCCACGTGCCGCGCGGCGCGAATGTGCTGCACCTGGATGGGCACGTCGAGTTCGTCAAGTACTCGTATTACAACAACTCCGATTTTTTCCCGGTGACGCGCCTGTCCGCCGAGACCTTCGGCAGCGTGCTGCCCCAGATGCCGATGCATTGTTACGAGTAAAGGCTGAGCCGGCGCGACATTGACATTGCCCCCGCCGGGCAACCACAGTGGTGCCGGAGGGTGTTCAACCATGGTACGTCTAATACGTGTTCTTGGAGTCGCCGTTTTTCTTGGTCTGGGCGCGGCCGGCGCAGCCGGGGGCGACGCGCCCGCGCTGTTTCCGCCGCCCGCCGATCTCATCGACAACATTCCCGGGGATTTTCCCCGGTTTCATTTTACGGGCCACGGCGAAGACGCCGCGCTCCTCAACCGCTACCTCTGGCACCATTTCAGCGCGCGGCTCGGGCATTCCCCGGTGCTGTTCAACAAGGAATACCTCACGACGTCCGACCAGTGGATGGGCGGTGCGATGCATCCCGGCTGGCCCGCGCCCGTGCAGGACATCCAGCGCGACGATCTCCTCGCGGTGCGGCTTGATCCCGACGGGTACGTCTGGACAAACCAGCATTTCTCGCACGCTCACGAGCAGGGCTGGCCGTTTCCCATGTGGACGCAGGGGCCGACGGGGCCCGAGGGCTTTGGCGCGGGCTGGCATTTTCAGGAGGACGGCCCCGGCTGGGTCTGGGACGCGCTCCGCAGGCAGCCCGAGTCCCCTTTCGCCCGGGAAAAGGCGCTGGACGGCTGGGAGCTCGTCCATTGCGAATCCCGGGGCATTGTCGAGGGGAAATGGCATCTGGCCGCGACCGGGCCTTCGCCCATGCTGGTGACGCCGGAAGGTCCGCGCATCATCGCGTTCAACGCGCCGTTTCTGCAGTTGCGGTGGACACGGTCCGGCACGCCCGCACCGGGCCAGTTGCCGTATGTCGAGTGGATGCGCAAGGAAGACGCGGCCTTCAGCCCCGAACGGCGCGTCCATTTCGGTTTTGACTCGGGCAATCCCGATTACGAACGCGTAACGGGTACGACCCATTCCATGATCACCATGCACACGCATCCCCAGTGGGACGGCGAGATCAAACGCATCCGCATCGCGCTGGCCCCCGGCGAATCCGGCGGCGAATTCGCCATCGACTCGTTTTTTACCGTCTACGATACGCGGCACACCATCAACAATCCGATCTACATCATGGCGTGCTGGAACTACTACCGGTGGAGCGGCGACCTGGCCTTCCTGCGCGCCGTCATCAACAACATGCGCCAAGCCCTCCGCTACCAGCAGACCACCCTGGGCGGCCTCACCCATAACCGCATCCGCAACGAGTGGATCGGCCATACCGGCATCTCCGGGCTGGAGCTCAGCCCCGACGGAACAAAGACCATCCATTACGGACAGGGCATCGGCAGCAATTACTGGGACCTCCTGCCCTTCGGCTGGGACGACCTCTACGCGACGAACCAGTATTATGCGTCTCTGCGGATCATGGCTGAGCTCGAAGACGCGATCCGTGCCCATCCCGAATGGGACATCCCCGGCGGCGAACTCGCGTTCGACCCCGGCGCGTTGCGCAAGCATGCCGACGACGTGAAGGCCGAGGCCAACCGCCTGTTCTGGAATCCCGAAACCGGGCGATTCCATGCGGTCATCGACAAAAACGGCCATGCACACGACTACGGTTTCACGTTCCTCAATCTCGACGCCATCTGGTACGGTCTTGCTTCCGAAGAACACGCCCAGTCCATCATGGACTGGCTCACCGGAGCGCGTTTGGTCGAGGGCGATACGTCCATGGGCGCCGACATCTACCACTGGCGGTTCGGGCCCCGCGCCACCACCCGGCGCAATGTCGAATGGTACGGGTTCATGTGGACCGGTCCCGAGACCATCCCCTGGGGCGGGCAGGTGCAGGACGGCGGCGCGGTGCTCGGGTTCACGTTCTACGATCTGTGGGCGCGGCTTCACGTGCTGGGTCCGGACAACGCATGGGCGCGCTTGCGGGAAATCCTGGCGTGGGAGAAGGAGGTCTGGGAGGCCGGCGGCTACCGCGAATACTACAAGGACGGCCTGCGCGGCACGACCCTTCAGGGCGGCGGCACGGCCGGCGGGCTGGGCATCGATTTCGAGTTTTTCGAAAGCAGCCTGCTGCCCTCGATCGTCACCTACGGGTTCCTCGGGCTCGAGCCGGGCGCGGACGCCCTCCGCATTGCTCCCCGCCTGCCCGGGGCGTGTCCCGAGATGGGCCTGGCCAATCTCCAATACCGCCGCGCCGCGCTCGATGTGCTCGCGACGGCCTCAACGCTCAGCGTCGCGCTCAAGACCATGCCGGCCGGCCCCCTCTGGCTCGAACTTCCCCCGGACTGGCGCGGTGAAAACGGCACGCCGGGTCCGCGTTTTACCCTTTCCGCTCCCGGCCTGTACCGCTTCACGAAGCCGGAGACGCCGGGCCCGTGACCCGTGGGGCTAGTCCGGACTGGCCCGACCCGCAGCCGGTTCTTCAACCGCGAAGTACTCCCGAATGCGGTGCGTTCCGTTGACGTACACCAGCTCATAGGAGGCCTCGGCCACGAGGGTGTGGCCGGTGTAGACGTGTACACTCAGCGTGTGGGAGGACGTGCCGAGCCGGGTGTGTCTGCGAAGGAACACAAACCGGGACGTAGTATCCTTGTACTCGGGGTAGTTCCCCTCGAACTCCTCGACGGGCAGCGGATAGTCGTGCATCCCGAACCACCGGCGCTGACCCCGGAAGTCTTTTGCGGCCAGTTCCTTTCCAGGCGCCGGGTAGACCGCGTCTCCGAGGGCTTTCCCGTCGACGCGAATCTCGACGCGCGTCAACCGTGCCGCGGAGAACACCCAGCCGATGACTTGCAGTTCGTGCCCGTCGCGGACCCGTGCCCCGCTGATGGCCAGGCGCGTGGGCATCGAGGCCCGTTCGGGAAACAGGTCGTCCGTGTGCGGGGGATGGACTCGATACAGGTCGAAGTTTTCGCCGCTGCGCACCACGTCCCAATGCGGCCGCGCGGCGATGGGATTCAGGTCGACGACGGTCTCTTCCCACTGATCCCGGGGGACGCCGGCCTCGGCAAGCGATTGGATGATGCTCTCACGACGGTGTCCCGGCGAGATCATCCGCGGGTATTTGCACAGAATGTAGAAGTCTCTCGACAGCGCCAGGCTCTCCATTTTGAACAAGGCATTCTTGTCGCTCGCCAGCATAAACGCGAGAGTGAACGGCCATTCCTCGAGACCGAACGCGGCACGGGGCGTACGAAGCATGTGCTGGCGGAAGGCGGATTTGTCGGTGATGACCAGCACCGCGCCGCGCGGGATGGCGTCCGCGAGCTTGTCGATCAGAGGCAGGGTGGCGTCACTCGACATTTCTTCGGGGAGCGGCGCGCTGACGTCCGGGCCCTCCGGCCCGGCGATAGCGACGGCCTGCAGGGAGACCTGATAGAGGCACAAGAGCACCAGGAGTTCCGGAACCAGCACCGAGAGTTTGCGGACGCCGGATA
>JAAYAQ010000430.1 GCA_012719295.1 Candidatus Hydrogenedentota bacterium
TCGTACGCGGCGTTCATCCCGTTTGCTTTCGTCCCTGACGGGACTCAATTCGTACGCGGCGTTCATCCCGTTTGCTTTCGTCCCTGACGGGACTCAATTCGTACGCGGCGTTCATCCCGTTTGCTTTTGTCCCTGCGGGACTGGAGCTGGGCGCGGCGTTGATCTCCGGGCTAACCTCCTGGCGGCTCACATTCGACATCTGCGGTGTCGGTCAGGAAATGCAGACGCTCTCGGCGACACAGGAAACATCCGCGGCGTTGGCGACAACAACGTCGCGCGGGCAGCGCCGTCCACCCTGTCCACCCTGTCCACCCTGTCCACCAGAAGACAAAAATGCAGGCGAGACGCCTGCACTGCAAGAAACCAGCATGCCGGGCCGGCGCCCGGCAATCTTCTTTCGAACGAGATCCGCCACGAGAATTGCCCCCCCGGAGAAGAACGGCGACATACCCTCAGCGCAGCCGGTTTCAGCGCGGCTTACCCGGTCTTCACTTTGACGTAGTCGCTGGCTTCGAGAGGCATCACCCAGCGAATCGTGCCGGGCCGGGGAGAGTCAAACGGGAGCCGGCCATGGCGAACGGATTCCACGTATGCGACGGTCTGGTCCGTCCGGAATTCCAGGGTCAGGTGTTCGAGTGGATGCAGTGTGTGGTTCGCCAGCACGACGAGAAGACCGTGTTCGCACGGCAACCCGACGGCATCGACCAGCGGCGTGTCGCACGTGAGCGGCGGGCGGACATCGGCCTCCCGGACGGGCGTCAGGAGCAGCTCGCGCACGGCCGCGGGAAAGTCCCACGGGTTGTACGAGCGCTCAAGCAGTTCCCGCTCAACGGCGGATGCGGCCGCGACAGTGCCGGGCGCCGCGGAAACCGCCAGCGACGCCGCGGTGGCTTCGGGCTGGCCGTCCTCGGGCGGACGGGCCTGCGCGGCGGCGGCCGTGTCGGCCTGGCCCTTTTCGGCGGCACGGCGAGCGCTGAGCGCCGCTTTGATGTAACACAATGCCGGCAGGAAACCGGCCTGGATCACCTGGCCGCTGCCGGCGCGCCCACGCACCACGGCCGGCGCGCCGTCGCTGAAACGGGCCAGTACTTCGCTGTTGTCTCGCGGCGTAAGCGACTCTTTGACCGACAGCACCTCCAGCAATTCGCCGCCCCACGCTACGGTGTCTTTCGCGGTCAGGCGGTCCAGCAGGCGCCCCGAATACTGAAACGATTCGAGCGTCGCGGCAGCTTCCCGATGAGCCGCTAACAGGGAGCTGAGTTCGTCGAGCGGACGGTTGAAACTGTTGAATTCGTCTCTGGACGCCGCGCCGGCCGTGATCCAGAGCGTGCCTCCCGCTTCGACCCAGGCACGCAGCCGGGCGGCGGCGGCGCGGGTCAGGTTGGGTCCGGACAAATAGCACACCTTGTACCTCGCGAGTTCGCCGTCCGTGACATCGCGTTCGGAGAGGATGTCTACGGGAATCTGCGCGTGGGCCAGGGCCAGCCAGGTATGCATGCGGTCAAAACCGTACGCAAGGTTGTCCCACATCGTCCAGATATCCGAGGATGAGCTGTAGAGGAGCGCCACCTCGGCGGGGGCGGCTTCCGCCGTCGCCAGCCAGTCTTCGACGGCGCCGATCTCGCGGGTGATTTCCGCGTTGGCCGTCCACACCCCGGGCCTGGCATACCAGACATGCGTGCGCCACGGCGGCCCGCCCTCATGAGTGCCCCAGGCCGGCCCGTAGCTGAAATTCTTCCAGATGCGGACGCCGCGCGCTGTCTCGCCCGCGGCTTTGGTTTTGGTGTCCCACGCCGTACGCCCCGCATGGGCGATCAGGTAGTGGCCGACCTGCTGGCTCCGTTTCCGGGCCGCTGCCTGCATCAGCGCGACATTGAACGCGGCGCACTGGTACGTTGACGCGATATTGGACCAGTCCTCCCCCCAGATTGCGTTCTGCTGGCTGGAATCGAGCAACTCGAAATAGTCAACGCCCTGTCCACAGAAATTGGCGTAGTAGATCGCGCCGTCGCTGAAATTGACCACGGTGGGGAAGCTTCGGCCGTAGGTTTCTTCGATAATGCGGCGCTGGGTGGCCATAAAGCTGCCCAGCGCGCGCGTGCGAAACCGTTGCGTGAAATAGTGCAGGGCCGGGTACGCGACGCGCTCGGTTTCCACCACCGGGCGGACCTGTTCCCAGGTCTCGACCAGGAGCTGTTCCGGGGTGTATCCCTCTCCCTGGAGCCATTCGCGAAACGTGACGCGGTACGCCTCATCGTTCGCGCAGAAGGCCGCGGGTTGCCCGGTCGGTTCGTCCATCAGCATGCAGGCAACCACCCGCTCGAGATTCCTGCCTGATTCGCGAAACCGCCCCGCGTTTTCGATGGCGCGCTGCCGCATGGTGTCCAGATCCGGGCGGCAATACGAACCCTCCTTCATAAACCACAATCCGTGAAGAACGCGCTCCCCGGAGCCGTTAAACCCGAAATAATCGAGCGTCTTCTGTTCGCGCGCGGTCACCGCGGCATCCACGGCCAGACCGTATCCGCCGATGTTCGCCGTAACGAGAACGGGGAACGTCTCCGGCGGCTTCCCATATTCCGGCCACGCGAACGCGTCGGCGAATTGCCCGGTTTCTTCGGCGAAATCGCGGTCGCGTTTCAGCAGCGCGACGTGTTCCGGCGTGGCGAGGTCCGGCGGTACGATGATCACCACGCCGCTGGGCGTGGCGTCCACATCAAACGTCTTCACAAGCTCCACGCTGTCGTCGTCCGCCGAGTCCGCGTGCGCGAATTCCACCGTGGCGCGAAACGACGGCGCCATTTCGTGGTACGCGTGCCGGACCGACAGGTTCAGCGCCGCGCCGCTGTCCTGATATACGGTGTGGGAAAGGTTGCACCAGGGTGTTGTCCCGCCCGGCGCCAGCATCTGTTCCGCGGGCACCGATATCCCCTCGCGCAGACCATCCAGTCCCAGGGCGAAATGCGCATACCACGGCGCGCGATAATGGTCAACAAACAGATGCACATAGACCGGCCGGTCGTAGCCCGCTCCGAGCCGGATGCGCATCAGCGTCTGCGGGCCATAGGGGACGTGATCCGGCACGAGCCCGGCATCCGTCGTGAGCAGGAGGCAGTCCACGTGGCGCACATACGGCGACGCGGCCGCCGGCTCGTGCTTGGCCAGCGTCAGCGTGACCGCCCCCGCGGGGAGCTCGGTCTCCAGGAATTGCCAGGAGTATTCCCAATTCTGGACCTGGGGATCCGCTTCAAGATCGAAGACGTTCGACACCACGTCCCGCGTTCCCGCGGACACGCTGACGCGGAACGGCCCGCGCTGGTCCGCCACGTTCAGATAACGCACCCAGACGCGGTACAGCCCCGCCTCACGCAACGCGATGGTTTTGGTGGCTACGGCATCCGCCGGCCCCCGCGCGCCCCACAGGGTTCGGACGCGGGAGGCGTTTCGGGTCTGGTCGTTGGTCGCCGCCTGCCATCCCGGCGACGACGGAGCAAATTCCTCGGCCTCGACGAACACCGTCTCGGCATGCACCACACCGGCCGCCAGGGCCACCGCGACGCAGCACAGGATAGGAACGGCATAGACCGGGATCCGGGACAGACTGTCCGCAGCAACCGGCATTTCTGAAACGCGGGGAGTCATATCAGGCCGCCTCCTATTCCGTACCGCCAAGCAGCCCTTCGTGGAAGAACACCGGCTCATAGCCGTGTTCGGTGCAGAACCGGATGGCGGTCTCAAGACGTTGGAAGTGATCCGGCCGGTGAGCGGCATAGGACGGCCAGAAATACTGCTCGTGCGTGAACAAATCCATAATCTCGGCCGTATTGGCACCCCGGGTAAGCGGTTCCAGCAGCGGCACGATCTGCTCGTCCGGCACGTTGTTGCACACGATATCCACCTTCGAAAAGATCAGCCCGCTTGCGAAGTCCTTCAGCGCGTCGTGCCGGTTCAAGTACTCCGACCGGGCGTTGTCCAGGCTGTAGTTGACGTCGTAGCCGAACGGGGTGCCGGTTTCCTCGACCGGGAACGATTCGCCGTCCGTGGTGTAGACGCTGCCCGTGTTCGGATAGAACATGCCGCTGAGCACCTTCACGCCCCGCGCGGTAAGGACGTTCCACGCCGATGGATGCACCATGCCCCAGTGAATGATGGTTGACGGAGAAAAGCTGGCCTCGCCCGCGAACCGGGCGATTTCCCCGGCCACGAGATCGTAATCCCCCGCGAGCTTCTCCGGCGCACAGTTCTGATACGGACGGTCGGGAAACTCCGCGTAGGCGTGGAACGCGAGCTTCAGCCAGTCCGCGTTGTCCGCCCATTCGGTTTTGTAGTCCGCCGGAAACTGCGAGAGGTCGAAATCATGCTCCGGCGTGGCATAAAAACAGTTCAAAACAAATTTCGTCTTGTATTTCCGGTGCAGTTCGCGCAGCCCGGCAAGATAGAAGTTCTGAAACAGCGAGGTATACCGTTTCGCGGCAACGTCGCGGAAAACGAAGCTGTTGTCGTCAATGCCAAACCGGTACCGCGGCCTCGAATGGCGGTCCCACACCACGCGGACGCGATGTTCGCTGCAACCGGTCACCCCGACGGCGACGGCGACGATGTCCGTCTCGGCAGCATCGAGCACGACCGTCGCGAAAAACCGTTCTCCCGCACGCTGGGCGGGCACGCCGTTGACGGTGACGGGTTCATCCGCGGGCGCGGTGCCCCAGACGGGTATTTCCAGACCGGCCTTCGCCGTTTGGCCGTGGCGGTGGTTCAGCACGGCGCCGTGGAACGGTTCGTGAATCCTGAGCATCAGCGGTTCTCCCTCTTCACGGGTCAAGGCGCATCCCGGTCCAGGCATTGGGCCGGCGCGCACGCCATCCTGCACCAGCGGGCGCCACAAGATCCACTGCGAGACCGGCCGGCCGGGGCGCGGAGCCACGCGCCGCGGACCGTTTCACCACGTCCACAAGAGCCTTGAAACTTCCCGCCATCCCGGTATAATGATGCCAGAGGCTGCGATCGATTAAAGCCGCCGCCCGCGCCTGAAGCGCCGGGCGCGGCGCCCGGATTTCCGGTTATTTTTTCCCTGTAATTCAACAGGTCCCTTATTTCCGAGCGCCCGGATCTCGACCGGAGCGTTCAACTCAATTTCTGCCCCCAATTTTCGCGCGGGACGGGTCTGACACCGCTTTCGCGCACGGTATCACCGTTTCAAGAGGAGGAACCCGGTCGATCCTTGTCACCCGGAACGGGAGAAGGGAAACTCGCGATGAGCAGCGCCTGGACAACGCCCAGATTCGGCACCACGTTCAATAACGGCCGCCTTATCCTTTTCAGGCACCAGTCCATCACCGTGATCAAACCCTGGCCGCCCGCGGCGTGGAAACGGACGCCCACGCGCGAATGGCGAGGCTGCCGGCCCGACCTGAAGCTCGACCTCTCCTCCATGGAGAATGATCTGGAGGCGCTCGAACAGGAAATCGCGCGCATTTCCGGGGAGCTCCCCTTCGAGGAGAACCTGGCCATCCTGGAGAGGGACCAGCGGCACGCCGCGCGGATATCGCACGAACTGAACGCCTGGAGCGCCTTCTGTTCCGCAATTCCGGAAGACGCGCTCCAGGTCGTGCGGCCCTTCAGAGAAAGGCAATTCGCCCTCCTGAGCATGCTGGCGCGCTGTCCAGGCGCGCTCGAATTGGCCCGCACCAACCCCGTGCTCGCGTGGGCCGTCAGCACCAACTGGATCTGGCGCCGGCCCCGCGTGACCCAACCGATGCGCGCTGCACGGCGCCTCGTGCTCCTGAAACGCCGCGAGATCGCCGAATGGCTGGGGTTCCCCGGGACCGAGTCGGCCGTACGCATTCTCGCGAAGTATCCGCCCGAAACAGCCAGGATCCGCGACCTCTTCTACCTCCGCAAGGCGATGAACAACGAAGGGGCGCGCCGCCGCCTCGGCCATCTCCCCAGCCTCAACGCCACCGTGATCCGGGTCCTCAGCAACCCGGTCATGTGGCCGCGCGTGTCTCCTTCGCTGCTCGAACAGGTTGCGCTATGCCACAATCAGGACCTCCGGTGCTCGCTGAGCTATGTGCTGGCTGACGTGATCGACAGATGGATGCTTCTCGGCCGTGACATCACGCGCCTCCGGATACGGTCGTTCGACCAGCTTGCGACGCTGAGCGAGGAGCTCAATGCAGAAGTAGAAATCCTGGAGTCCACGTCGATGAACGTGTCCGCGTTCCCGCCGTCCCCGATCCCCGCCGTGCCGGGCGTCATCGAGCCCATACGCACGCCCAACGCGCTGAAACACGAGGGCACCCTGATGAAAAACTGCGCCGTAGGCTATGCCCTGCGGATGCAGCAGGGACTTACCCACCTCTTCCGCGTGCTCCAGCCCGAGAGAGCCACCTTGTCCATTGTGCAACAGGATGGACGCTGGATTCTGAGCCAGTGCCTCGCCGCCAAAAACAAGAATGTCCGCCTGCACACGCTGTGTGCGGTGGTGCAGTGGCTCGCCGAGGGACAGGGGCTTGCGTTCGACCAGGTCGTGCCCGAGACAATGGCCCAAAAGCTTCGCCCCCACTTCGAAAACCTCCCGCCCCAACCGGTGCCGTGGGCGGACCAGCGTCCGGACGACGGCCCACCCGCGATCGCCGGGACGCCCATCTCCTCCGCCTGAGCCCCCGCGCCTGACGTTTGCTGATAGACTCCGAAGTAGTCGACGTTGCGCAGCGCCCGCGAAGCCTGTTTCCCAAACTCTCTTTATGCGCTATACTGCTTGCATGATGTGGAGATCTGCAGCAGTGGAATCAGGATAAACTCGTAGCAAGAGGAAGGGGCCATATGCGAAGAACAGGCGTTATAGGTCTGTCTGTAAAGGCACGAATCTATACGCGAATGTCGACACCGCCTGTAATCAGAACA
>JAAYAQ010000072.1 GCA_012719295.1 Candidatus Hydrogenedentota bacterium
CCTATCGCATCGGTCTTTTACGCCAAGTGCCGGCCGCGATCCGCTTCATCTCAATGGAGCCTCTGCTTGGGCCGGTGCCCGGGCTTGACCTGCGGGGCATCGACTGGGTCATCGTGGGCGGGGAATCGGGACCCGGCGCGCGTCCGATGCGCGAGGAGTGGGTCCTGGACATCCAGCGGACATGCCAGACGAATGGCAGCGCTTTCTTCTTCAAACAGTGGGGAGGAATGAACAAGAAAAAGACCGGGCGTCTTCTTCAAAACCGGTCCTGGGACGAGATGCCTGTCGCCCGGCGCCCTGCCGCGGTCTAGGACGGTTCCTTCTGTTTTCCTGTTGCGATCAGTAATGGAGGCTTTCCGCTTGACTGGCCGTGATGCCTTACGTGCCGCGCGCCGGACGCCTGGTGCGGAGAGGGATACCGGGGGCGGGGGTCAGTTCGCGCGCACCAGCGGGTAGAGGGTAGTATGGTTTGAGGGTGAGGCGGCCGCCGCGTCCGCTGCTTCCGGACGGGTCGTAAACGGGGAACGAGGTTTTCGATCATGACATGGAATGGTCTCGAATGGGTGCTGATCTGCGTTCACGCGTTCTGCGGTGCGGGGGAGCATCCCCTGAGTATGGACAAACCGCTCCGGATTGCCGGGGTGGAGGCCGACCGGACGGAAGCGCGGGTCTTTGACCGGATCACCCTCGACATTGCGCTCGACGCCAGTTACGGCAACCCGTTTCGGAGCGAGGAGATCCGGGTGGACGTCGAGGCGCGGCCGGAGTCCGGCGAACCGTTCACGGTGCCGGCGTTCCTGTACCAGCCGTTTGATCGGCGGCTCGAAGATACGGACAGGGGTCCCGCCGAACGGTTGCAGCCGGCGGGCGAACCGCGCTGGCAGGCGCGCCTGGCGTTTCCGAAGGCCGGCCGCTATGCCCTGCGCGTTACCGCGCGCGACAAAACGGGCGCCGCCGAATCGGAATCCATCGAGGTGAACATCGCGCCCGCCGACGTCGCCGGAATGGCGCGCACGCACCCGCTGGACCACCGCTATTTTGTCACGGACCGGGGCGAGACGCTCTATCTGATCGGGGCGAACGTCTGCTGGGCGGGGGCGCGCGGTACGTTCGATTACGACGACTGGCTGCCGAACTATGCCAAGGTCCACGCCAACTTCTTCCGGGTATGGTTGAACCCCTCGTGGATGACGTTCGCGATGAATACCCGCGAAAGCGGGTACGATGGCATCGCGCTCAGCAACGCATGGCGCCTTGATTACGTGCTCGAGCAGGCCGAGCGGCTCGGGCTGCGCATGATGGTCTGTATCGACAGTTTCAACATTCTCCGCTCCAAAGAAGCCCTCTACGGCGTCTGGGAAGACTCCCCCTACACCCAGGCAAACGGCGGCCCCCTCGCCCAATCGCAAGACTATTTCACCGACGAGACCCTGCTCGCCGCGTACCGCGACCGGCTCCGCTATCTTGTCGCCCGCTACGGTTACAGCGCGAACGTCTTTGCGTGGGAATTCTGGAACGAGGTGGATATCATCGACCATTACGACAGCGAGGTCGCGGCCGCGTGGCACGCGGATATGGCGCGGTTCCTGCGCGCGCTCGATCCCTGGGACCATCTGATCACCACCAGTTACGCGCGGCCCCAGGGTGATCCGAGGGTCGACGGCCTGCCGGAACTCGATTTCGTGCAGACGCATCACTATCAGGCGAATGACATGGCCCGGGACCTGGGCCTGGACATCGCCCAGAAGGCCGCCGCACAAGACCGGCCGCACTTTCATGGCGAGTACGGCATTGATCACGGCGGCCGGGCCCGCGAGCTGGATCCGGCCGGCGTGCACATTCACAATGGCGCCTTCAGCAGCGTGGGACAGCTTCAGGCGGGCGTCCCGATGACGTGGTGGTGGGACTCGTACGTGCATCCGCAGAACCTGTATCCGATTTACGGGGCGTTTTACCGGTGGAGCGCGGGGTTCGATTTTGTGCGGCAGCGCGTCCGTCCCCTGGACGCGGCATTCGCGGGGATTGACGCCTCGAACCTGCGGACACCTGCCGACGGGCTCTTTCGGCCCGATGCGACGTCGTGGGAGCCGGCCCCATGGAACCGCCCGGCCACCGTGCGCATCACGCGGGAAGGAGATCTCCAGTCCGACCTGCCCGTTTCGCGGCTTCTGCACGGCGTGCGCAACCATCCCGACCTGCACAACCCGGTTACCTTCGAGATCGATGCGCCTCAAGCCACGTCGTTTGGCGTGCTCGTCGAAGGCGTGTCGGGCCACGGCGGCGCCGCGCTGCGGATTCACGTGGATGGCGAGACCGTGCTGTCCGAGGAGTTTGCCGACACGGATCAGGATACGGCGACTCTGACCCAGTATGATCTAACGTACCGGGTGCCCGTGCCGGAGGGCCGCCACACGATCGTCGTGGAGAATCCGGGCAACGACTGGTTCTACGTCGGTTACGAAGTGCCCTGGTTGCGGGCCGCGCCCATCCTGCGCGCTTTCGGCGTGGTGGGCGATACCCAGTCGCTGGTATGGATACAACATCGCGCGCACACGTGGAGCAACGTGGCCAACGGCGATTTCGTCGAGTCCCCCGTGGCGGGTGCGCGGGTCATCCTGAATGGCCTGGCGGAGGGTACGTGGCGCGTGGAGCAGTGGGACACCCGGGAAGGCCGCGTGACCGGTTCGAACCTGCACCGCGCCGGCGGCGACGGACGGCTCGAACTGGCGCTTCCGCCGCTCGTCCGCGATGTGGCGTTTCGCCTGTACAAAGCGCAATGATAGACTCGTGCGGGGGGCGGGGCGCTTCAGACTCTAACGGTGGAGGCCGGCACCATGGCAAACGATGAGCAGGAAACCAGGCATCCGGAGCCGGCAGCGGACGGCGAAGCCGTCGATCCCGCGCTGCAGGACACCCAACCGATGCTCTCACACAGGACTGCGGGCGAGGCGCCGCCGCCCACGTTCCCGGTGTGCACCCGGTACCGTCTCGGTCAGCGCATCGGCCAGGGGGGGATGGCCTTTGTTTACGAAGCCTACGACACGAATCTGGACCGTTCGGTAGCGGTGAAGGCCCTGCGCCCGGAGATGGCGGAGGACCGGTCCGTGCGGGAACGGTTCGTGTATGAAGCCATGCTTCTGGGCGACATGGATCACCCCGGCATGGTGCCTATCTTCGAGATCGGCGAACTCGAGGAGGCCGGCATCTTTTACTCGATGAAGCGCATCAAGGGGCGGACCTTCCGCCAGATACTCGACTCGCGCGAGGGGAACCGCCTGGATCGTCGGGAGGTCGCCAGGCTGCTCA
Organism: Candidatus Hydrogenedentota bacterium; assembly: GCA_012719295.1. Taxonomy (GTDB): domain Bacteria; phylum Hydrogenedentota; class Hydrogenedentia; order Hydrogenedentales; family SLHB01; genus UBA2224. The sequence continues at coordinate 3,307 of JAAYAQ010000072.1, forward strand.
CCATCTTCGGGAAAGTCTGCCAGACGGTGGCGTACGCCCATTCGCGCGGCATTGTCCACCGCGACATCAAGCCCGAAAATGTCATGGTCGACGAATACGGCATTGTGCTGGTGCTCGACTGGGGGCTCTCGAAGAAGATCGACGAACACGAAGTCAGCCAGGGCATCACGGCCACGCAGACCGGCATCATCAAGGGCACGCCCGCCTACATGAGCCCCGAACAGGCCGAAGGGCGCACCCACGAAATCGATTTTCGCACGGATGTGTTCTCGCTGGGGATCATCCTGTACGAGATCCTCTCCGGGCACCTGCCGTTTCCGGGAAAGACCCGCACCGAGGTGCTCCTGCAAATCGCCAACCACCAGCCTCCGTCGCCCCGGAGAAAGCACCGGAGCGCAAGCCCGGCGCTTTCCGCCGTCTGCATGAAGGCCTTGCAGAAAGACCCTGAAAAACGCTACGGAACCGCCCAGGAACTCTCCGAAGACCTGGAACGCTACAGTCGCGGCGAAGACACGTCCGCCTACCGTCCCAAGTTCTGGGAGCGGCTGTTTGCGTGGGCGGAACGCCACCCGGCGCTCGCCACCGCGCTCACCATCTTCGTGTCGCTGGCCCTGTTTGGAAGCCTCGGCGCCACGGCCAATCACCAATACCGCCGCGAGGAAGCCAAGCTCGCCATGGCCACCGGAACGCGCGTGGCCCGCATGATGGTGGGCGAGATGGACCGTCTCGATGCCGAGATCGCGTCCCTCCAGACCCAGTTGAACGGTCTGTCCCCGGGCGATTCCCCCGAACGGCGCGTGTTCGAGGCGCAGCTGGCGACCTTGAAGGCCGGACGGCAGCACCACATCGCGTTCGTTGACCGCCTCGGTCCGGTGGCCATCGCGCGGCTGGCCGGAACCAACATCGAAACCGTGGACGAAATGGGCCCGGAGTTCGCCACCACTGCCCGTGAAATCCGCTTGAAAGAAGTCGAAAGCGCGTTCCGGATCGGCGATGACTACGAGGCAAGCCACCTGGTCTACAAATGCCTGCTCGACGCGAAACGCCTGGCGTGGAGCCCGGCCCAGATGAGCGAGTTGCTCGCGTGGCGCGACACGATCGACGCGCGCCTGCGGGAAACCCTGCCGCCCGGCGCCGAACTGCCCGACTGGAGCCGGTTTGACTACGAACGGGTGCTGAAACCGTTCCTTGACCAGATCGGCGTCGCGGGGATGGAAGAGCTCAGAAAACGCACCCAGAACCTCCGCTGAGAACGCCGGGGCGACAGCCCCCCCGGGGCGTGCGGGTTCAGGGCTGTGCCGCCTCCACCAGCTCCCCCGTCATGGCGTATTCAAGCGCATAGGTGTCGGGCAGGTCCGTGCGGACCTGGTTGAGCGTGGGGGAGAAGGCCTCGACGCGGATCGTGTTCTCCTCCGGTACAAAGCGCAGGACCTGCAGCCAGCCGTTCCCGCCGTTCTCTTCGCCCTGGTA
>JAAYAQ010000431.1 GCA_012719295.1 Candidatus Hydrogenedentota bacterium
AGGCCCACAAAGAGTGCGGATGGAAGGACGGCGAAAAGCTCCAGGACCGTAAGGCGCCACGTCGCCTTGCTTGACATTACCTTCTCATGGAAGGAAAGACGTTAAAAAATGCCGTTCCCTCGTGCGCCGACAGGCCTGCTGGATTCCTGTGTGACCCTCGCCTCCGTCACCCCTGCGCAAGCAGGGGTCCAGAGCCCGGCCGCGTTCGCTACAGTACCTGGGTCTTTCTGGCGATACAGGGCATGCGGGGAATTCCAGGGGCCCTGGAAGACAGCAGGGATAGTTACGGCTGCGGCTGGCTAAGGACGTGCACGCGGCTCGTGATGTTGCTGGAGAATGGGGCGGTAGCGGAGGATTATGGGCCGATGATGACCCCGGCGAGTAGGGGGAGGTTCTTCCTGGGGTGGCGGCCGTTCATCTAGAGGAGCGCGCGGATCGGACTGTGGGGATCGGCGCTGGGGGCGCCAGGACGTTCCACGTGGAACATGGCTGCGGGGCGGGCGACGGCGTCAGCGGGCCCGGAGGATGTGAAGGGCGCCGCGCCGCAGACCGTGCCGGGTCCAGTCGTCGGTGATCTGTTCCACGTGGAACATCGAGAGAGATTCTGGAGGCAATTCGGGCCATTGACACAGGAACACGGCGCCATTCCCGACGAGTTCACGCAAGCTCTTCCACACGACCCCCGGTCTTTCGATGGCACGGGCGGTGACGAGCCATCCCTCGGGCGCGTCCAGCGAGACCTCCTGGGGAAACCCGCCCTGTTCGACGGCGCCGCGCTGAAGCAGTCCCAGTTCGCCCAGGGCGAGTTCGAGGAAACCGGCCTTCTTTCGCGCGCGTTCGACCATGTGGAAGCACAGTTCGGGGCAGGTCAGGGCGAGCGGCAGGGCGGGAAACCCCGCGCCGCTTCCGATGTCAAACAGCCGGGGCGACGCGCCGCCGCAACTCCGGACTGCGGGCAGCAGGCTGAGCGAATCGGCGATGTGAAGCCAGAGGTGTTCCGAGTCGCGGGAAGAGACGAGGGAGGCCATGGGGTTCCATCTCTGTATGAGGCCGCTGTACGCCTGCAAGGAATCGTCGAGGGCCGTGAGGTCGAGGCCGGGTTGCTGCTGGAGGAGCTGAAGACAGCGTTCCCGGACCCGTTGCGACCCGGGCGCGCCGGACTCGGTTTTTATGTTCTTTCGCATTATTCGTGTTTTGAGTTGTCTGACCGAACCTGTGTGGTTTCAAGGGGATAGTTTGACAATACCCTGTTCGTATGGTATTCTTCCGCGTTCATTCCAGGGCGGTAACTGTGTGGAGGCCTACCCGTGAAATTCTTGTGCCTAATCGGGGACGGCATGGCCGATTTTCCCCTTCCCGAGCGTGGAGGGCGGACGCCGCTGCAGCTGGCGTCGACCCCCGCGATGGACACGCTGGCGTCTGAGGGGCTGTGCGGCCTGTACTGGCCGATCCCCGACGATCTGCCTCCCGGGAGCGACATCGGCAACCTTTCCTTGTTCGGGTACAATCCGCACGAGACCTTTACGGGCCGCGCGCCGCTCGAGGCGGCGAACCAGGGCATCGCGCTGGGTCCCGGGGATGTGGCCTTCCGCTGCAACCTGGTCACGCTTCAGGACGGCGTGATGAAGAGCTTCACGTCGGACCACATCTCGAGCGAGGAAGCGGCGGAACTGATCCGCGCCCTCGACAGCGCGTGCCCGCGCGCCTGCGCGTTCCATCCCGGCGTCAGCTACCGACATCTTGCCGTAATCCCGGGCAGTGAAGTCAAGCCCGACGACCTGGTGGAGACGGCCTGCACGCCGCCGCACGACATCTCGGACCAGGCGTACGAGCCGCATCTTCCCACCGGACCGGCGGGCGCGTATCTGCGCGACCTGATGGAATGGTCGCGCCCGATCCTGGCGGCGCATCCGGTGAACGCGGCGCGAATAGCGGCGGGCCAGCTTCCGGCGACGTCCATCTGGCTGTGGGGCCAGGGCCGTGCGCCGCGCATGGCGACCTACCGGGACCGGTTCGGGATCACGGGAGCGGTGATCTCGGCGGTGGATCTGGTGAAGGGGATCGGCGTCTGCGCGGGGCTGGACGTGATCAAGGTCCCGGGCGCGACGGGCTACATCGACACGAATTACGAGGGGAAGGTCGAGGCGGCATTGCACGCGCTGGACGCGGTGGATTTTGTGTATGTGCATGTCGAGGCACCCGACGAGTGCGCGCATGAAGGCATTATTGACAAAAAGATCCAGGCGATTGAGGATTTTGACCGGCGCGTGGTGGCTCCGTGCCTGGAAGCCGCGCGGTCGCATGCCGACTGGCGCGTGCTGGTCGCGCCCGATCACGTGACGGCGCTCGGCAGCCGCACGCACGCGGGCGGGCCGGTGCCCTTTGTGCTGTGGGGATGCGGTGTCGCCTCAAACGGTCTGTCGCAGTATGATGAGGCCTCGGCGGCGGCGGGCGGCCTTGTGGTCAATCCGGGCCACCTGCTGGTTCCGGGCATGCTTGGGCCGGGGCGGCTGGATGCGCATACTTTTAAGAAACCCTGAGCGGCGCGTTTCGCCGGCAGGAGATGGAGAACGAGAGCGTGGCACAGCGAGTCGAGATCTATGACGTAACCCTTCGCGACGGCGCGCAGGGCCCGGGCGTGAAGTTTTCCTCCGAGGACCAGCTTCGGATTGTGCAGGAACTGGACGCCTTCGGGATCTCCTGCATCGAGGGCGGGCAGCCGGGCTCCAACCCGAAGGCCGCGGAGTTGTTTCAGCGCGCGAAGGACCTGGATTTGAAGTACGCGGTGATGGCGGCGTTCGGCAGCACGCGCCACGCCAAGTATGCGGTGGAAGACGATCCGAACATCCGGGCGCTGCTCGCGGCGGACACGCCCGTCGTGACGATCTTCGCGAAATTCTCGCCCACACACGCAACGCAGATTCTCCGGGTGAGCCTCGAGGAAAACCTGCGCCTGATCGAGGAATCGGTGGCGTATCTGAAATCCCAGGGGCGCCGCGTGGTGCTTGACGCGGAACATTTCTTTGACGGCTACCGGGAAGACCGCGAATACGCCCTGACGGCGCTGGAGCGCGGGTGGCAGGCGGGCGCGGAAGTCCTGGTGCTGTGCGACACGAACGGCGGGAGCCTGCCGTGGGACATTGCCGGGGCGCTGGAGGTGTCGCGGAAACGGCTGCCGGAGGCGGCCTTCGGAATTCACACGCACAACGACAGCGGATGCGGGGTGGCGAACACGCTCGCGGCGGTGCATGCCGGGGCGGTGCATGTGCAGGGGACGATGAATGGCTACGGCGAGCGGACGGGCAACGCGAATCTCTGCACGGTGATCCCGGATCTCCAGGTCAAGATGGGCTGCGAGGTGGTGTCGGACGAACAGCTCGCCCAGCTGACGCGGCTGTCGCACCTGGTGGCGGAACTGGCCAACATGGCGCCGCGCGACTTCGAGCCGTTTGTGGGGCGCGACGCGTTTACCCACAAGGGGGGCATGCACGCCGACGCAGTGAACAAGCTCAAGGTAAGTTACGAGCACGTGCCGCCGGAGACGGTGGGCAACCGCACCCGGATCTCGGTGAGCGAGATGTCGGGCCGGTCGAGCCTGCTGCAGAAAGCCAAGGAACTCGGGATCGACCTGGACCGCGACGCGCCGGAAACGCGCGAGGCCCTGAAACAGGTTAAAGAGCTCGAAAACCAGGGCTACGAGTTTGAAGGGGCCGACGCTTCGCTCGAACTCCTGCTCCGGAAGGCGATGGGCACGTACCGCACGTTTTTCAAGCTGCGCGGGTTCCGCACGAGCGTCGACCGCCACGATGCCGACAGCCCGGCCATTTCGGAAGCCACGGTGAAGATCGAATTGCCGGACGGCACCTGCATGCACACCGCCGCCGAGGCGGAGGGTCCTGTCGATGCGCTCAACTACGCCCTGCGCAAAGCCCTCGAAGGCACCTACCCCGAGCTGAAGGATGTGCGGCTTGACGATTACAAGGTGCGCATCCTGAACGCCCAGGCGGCCACGGCGGCCATGACCCGCGTGCTGATCGAGTCGAGCGACGGCTCGGCGGTATGGAACACCGTTGGCGTGTCGGGCAATATCGTCGCGGCGTCGTACCGCGCGCTTGTCGACAGCATCGAATACAAGCTGCTGAATTCGCGGGGGCACGAGATCGACTGAGCCTGGTTCCCGCAGCCGGCGGCCCGTTGAACAGGTCCCTCGTTTTTCCCCGGTTCGCATCGCGCCTGCCCGGCGAATCGGCGCGCTCCCATACCCGCCTGAAGGAAGGACTGTGCTATAGTCTGCGACGGAGTGTGCCGGAAACCGGCGGGGTTTTGCGCGAGGAGCGATACCATGCGAACGGGGCTGATGTTCTTGATTCTGGCGGGGGCGTGTGCTGGGGCTTCCGCGGAGGACACGGCCGCGGGCATTGCGGCGCCGGGGTCGGCGGCTGAAAAGCTCGCGGACGGGTTTGCGTTCACGGAAGGGCCGGCCGCGGATGCCGCGGGGAACGTCTATTTCACCGATCAGCCGAACGACCGGATCATGAAATGGAGCGTGGACGGCGAATTGACCACGTATCTGCAGCCGTGCGGGCGATCGAACGGGCTCTGTTTTGATCGCGAGGGGCATCTGTGGGCGTGTGCGGACGAAAAGAACCAGCTCTGGCGCATCAGTCCCGGCAAAGACGTTACGGTGCTCATTGAGACGCACGAGGGGAAACTCCTGAACGGCCCGAACGACCTGTGGCTCCGGCCGGACGGGGGCGCGTACTTCACGGACCCGTTCTACAAGCGCGATTACTGGGCCCGCGGCGAAACCATGGAGCAGTCATGCCAGGGCGTGTACTACCTCGCGCCGGATCGCAAAACCCTGGCGCGTGTGATCGACGATCTCGACCAGCCCAATGGCATCATCGGCACGCCCGACGGGAAGACGCTGTATGTGACGGACATCAAGGCCGGAAAGACCTATGCCTACACGATCCTGGCCGACGGCAGCCTGACCGGCAAGACCTTGTTCTGCGAGATGGGTTCCGACGGCATGACCATCGACAATGAAGGGAACGTGTATCTGACGGGAAACGGCGTGTTTGTCTTTGACAAGTCGGGCCGGCAGATCGATCATATCGCCATTGACGAGCCGTGGACCGCGAACGTCAGTTTCGGCGGCCGGGCGATGGATGAACTGTTTATCACGGCCAGCAAAGCGTTGTACCGGCTGCGCACGCGCGTGAAGGGCGCGGGAAGCCAGTGAATAGAGAGTTTTGGCCAGTTTTCGTGTGGTAACCGGACAGACGAGGTGGGTATGAACAAGACCAGTGGCATCAATCGCAGGCGTTTTTTGCAGACGGCGGGCACGGCCGCGGCGATAGCGGCGGCGGGACCGGCGCTCGTGGGTGCGGCGGAACCGCCGTCGGACCCGGTGCGCATCGCGCACATCGGCACGGGTGTGCGCGGGTGGGACCTCATCAAGTATACGGGGTCGCATAAGGGCGCGAAGGTGGTGGCGGTGTGCGATGTATACAAGCCGCATCTGCAGCGCGGACTGGACGCCAGCAACAATCCGGAGGTGAAGGCCGTCACCGACTACCGCGACGTGCTGGCCGATCCGCAGGTGGAAGCCGTGGTGATCGCGACGCCGGATCACTGGCATGAACAGATGCTCATTGACGCCGTCAACGCGGGGAAGGACGTGTATTGCGAGAAGGGCTGGACCACGTCGATCGCGGCCGCGAAACGGATGCGCGCGGCGGTGAAGCAGCAGGGGCGGATCATGCAGCTCGGGCATCAGGGCCGCCAATGGCCCGCCGCGACCGCCGGCGGCGACCTGATCCGCGCGAACCGGATTGGCCCGCTCACGTTCGTCAAGGTGGGACGGTATTTCAATGGCACGCCCGACCGGGCGCCGTGGCGCTGGTTCGGCAACTATTCGTGGTACGACCGGCCCGACCCGGTGCAGGTGCGCGCGGACCTGGACTGGGAGAAGTGGCTGGGGTCCGCGCCGGCGATCGATTTCAACGAGCGGCATTTCTGGCACTGGCGCTGCTATTGGCCCTACGGCACCGGGCAGGCGGGCGACCTGCTGTCGCACGAGATGGATTTCGTGCAGACGGTGCTGGGCTGGGGCATTCCTGACACCTGCGTGTGCGCGGGTCTGAACGCGTTCTGGAAAGACGACCGCGAGGTCCCCGACACGTGGCTCGCCACCTACCAGTTTGAACGCCAGGATTGCACGGCCGTGTTTGAAGGCATCATGAACTCGAACCGCATGCAGACCCCCGAGTTCATCGGGCGGGATGGCCGGATCATCTACAATGGCATCGGGCAGGACGCCCACCGGTACGAGGTGTATCCGGACGCGCCCGCGTGGCGGATGGGCGATACGCCCGCCGAACCCGCGGAACGCTTCGATCCGGCCGCGGCGCCGTCTCAGCCCACGCATATGGAAGATTTCTTCGAGGCGGTGCGCACGCGCAAACCGACGCGCTGCAATGAAGACGAGGCCTTCATCGAGGCCGCCACGCTGCTGATGAGCGTCGAGTCGTACAAGCAGAAGCGCCAGGTGCGCTGGGACAAAGAACGCGAGGAGATCGTGTAGGCGGGCGCTGTTCCGAGGTCGCGCAGGCCGACATAGCTGAAACGCGGATACGACAGCGCTAAATCGAGCCGGGGGGATACAGCCATGAACAGGGGCGCAGGGCGAATCCGGGCTTTCCTGCCCGTGATGGTCGTTTTGACGGGCGGGATTCTGAGTATCATCCTGTTTGCTTTGCCGACAACGCCTTCCGAGACGGCGGTCAGCCGGGCCCAAACGCGAGCCGAAGAAGTCGTGGCTGTATACCACCGTTGTCTCGAAGAAGAGCCACGGGATACTCCATTGCGGGGACCGGATCTGTTTGAGAAGATCTCCCGTGAAATCGACCGGCTTTGCGAAGCCGATGAATGGTGGTTGGCCCGTCAGGCGATAAACCAGCAATATCCCTCGCGATGGACGGACGAGCAGGTGCTGGCGGTGCAGCAGCTCATGGGCGCCCATGAGGAGTTGCAAGAGAACATCCGTGCGCTCGTCCGCCTGGGCCAACCCGTCTGCCGCCTGGACCTCAGCCAAGGCCATTTCGTGACAATGGGCCATATGCGGTACTTCATCGACATGTTCGCAATCATGCAGGGCTTTGCCCGTGCGAAGACAGAAAGAGGCGAGCAGAAGGAGGCGGTAGATGACTACATCACCGCCTTGTCGCTCCAGAGACTGGTGGCTTGCGAGCCGGTGCTCTACTCGTATTTTCTCCGTTTCTGCATCGTTTCCAGTATCTTTTTGGACATGTTCAACGTGGTGCCAGCGGAATACTGGCAGGAACAACAGTTCTATGAAGCACTGCGCGCGCTCGATGGGTGGGATTGCCCGCATACGTTGCAGGACTTTCTCGCTATTGAGGCCGACTTCTGGCTCAAGCTTATTGCGAACCCGGGGGAAAACAACAGATCCTTGATACTCTTGCTTGACGATTCAAGCGACGCGGCAGACGAGGTCGTGCAGAGTCCCGGCGAAATGGCTGCCGACATGGCGGCCTATGCCCGGTTGACCGAACGGCTTGTGCTTCTGGCGGAACAGCCGTATTACGAGGTCATTCCGGAAATCGCCGCCGTCGAAGCGGAATCGAAGAATGAACACCTCGCGGGAAGATGGACCCGGAAGTTGATGCCCTATATGCTGACATTGCAGCGGGACTTCGCCTACATCCGAAGTTATGTGGACTTGCAGCGAATCACTCTCGCCGTCGAGCTCTATAGGTGCCAGAATGGTACCTACCCTTCCTTCCTGGACGAAGTGGCCCCCTTTTTTGAGGATGGCCTGCCCACCGTCTCGTTGGATGGGGCAGCATTCGAGTACGAATTGTCAGGCAATCAATTTACCATTACCAGCAAGGCCATGAAGGATTGGAAACCCACAGGCCCGGCTCGGTTAGTGAAGGTTGTTCCGTAGTGCGCCTTACTGATTCTCCGGTGAGCATGCGGCGGCGTGTTGCCCTGTGTGCGTTTCGGCGATTGAAAGCCTCCTACCGCCGCTCGAGCTTCCAGACGTCGCTCTGCATGTTGTTGCCGGCGACGAGCCAGAGGGCGTCCTCATAGACGAAGAGGCTTGACGCGTGCCGGGGGGCCCACGGCGTGCCGGGGACTTCGTGCCACTCGACCCCGTCGGCCGAGTGCCAGACGTCGTTTCGGTTCTGCTGGTTCCAGCCCTCGAGGACCCACATGCGGCCGTCGAACGCGGCGACATCGTGGTATTGGCGCGGGTGCCACGGGGCCTGGTGGAGATGGCATTGCCAGTGGATGCCGTCGCCGGTGCTCCAGACATCGTTGTAGAAATTGCGCTGGGGTTGCCGGGGGGTGTCGTAGGTGCCGCCGCCGAGGATCCAAAGGCGGCCGTGGAGCACGACGTTGCCGCCGATCATGCCCCGGGGACCCCATTGCGGCCCGCCGGTGGCGGCTTTTGTCCAGTGAATGCCGTCGTCCGTGCTCCAGATGTCGTCCCAAAAGCGCTCTTCGGCAGGAGCGAACTGGGGAGTGGTCTGGCCGCCCATGACCCAGATCCGGCCGTTGAATACCGCGGTGTGATGGAGGGCGCGGGGCGCCCAGGGGACGTCCTGGCCCGGGTTCACGCGGTTCCAGGTGACTCCGTCCTCGGAATTCCAGACATCGGACTGGTAATGCCCCTGGAGCGGGTCGCCGCCGAGAATCCACATTTTGTCCTGAAACACGACGTAGCCGGCGGTATGGCGGCCTTCCCAGTCGGTGTCGGGGTTGAACTGGTCCGTGCCGAAGGTATTGGGTTTGACGAGGGTCCAGGTCGCGCCGTCGGTGGAGCGCCAGACGTCGTTGGTGCAGATTTTGGGGAAATGGACCTTGTCGTGGGGGTTCCAGCCGCCCAGAAGCCACAGGGCGCCGCGGTAGACCAGCGCGCCGGCGCCGTCGCGCGGGGCGAACGGAGCGCTGGGCGTGACACAGACCCAGTGGTAGGACGGGGACGGCGTGCCGGCGGCCCGGGGCGCCGCGGGGGTCAGGACGCCGAGCCCCGCAAGGAGCGTCACGAGAAATACGAAGGTGGATTTCATGGAAGGCTCCCGCGGAGCGCGGTTTGCCGCCCCGCCTTGCTTACGATGCTTCCGCCAGCATGTCCTCGACTTCTTCGGGGGTATCGCAATTCACCAGCCGTTCGAGAAAGCCCGGCTGCTTGAGCGCGGTCATGACCTGCGCCAGAAGGCCCAGGTATTCCTTCTGGGACCCGGCCGGCATCGCGAACAGCACGATCGCGTGTACCAACTGGTTGTCGAGGGTATCAAAATCGAGGCCTTTTCGGGAGATGCCGAGGCTGATGGCCGGTTTCAGGACGCCTTCGATGCGGACATGGGGAATCGCCACCCCCTGGCCGATGCCCGTACTCATGACGGATTCGCGGTCGTAGACGGCCTTGCGGAACGCCTCGCGGTCCGATATGGCTTGGGTCGCGTAGAGCGCATCCACGAGACGGTCCAACGCGTCGTGCTTCGAGAGCGGTTCCTTGAACACGCGGATGCGGTCGCGGTCTATGTCAATGCCAAACGCTGCCATGGCTATCCTGTTTCTGGTGATTGAGCGCCAGGAAGCGCCCCCTCGCTTCCGGTAGGCGGAGTGTGAATAGTGTACACGGCGGGGGGGCGGAAGTCCAATTCTGCGCGTTTTCCGCGCCGCCTCCGATAGGGTCTAAGGAGACGGGAGAGGCGCATGGGTGAAATTCCGGCGAGAGGACATGCGTTTTGTGGATAAGGGGAGCGCGCTCGGCCGTGTTGCGTTTCTCATTCCGAGCCGTCTTGACATACACTGGTGCGAAACATCGGGCGATACCCGGAGGAGTGTCCATGATCGTCCCAACAGCCGATCCAATCTGGGAGGCGATCCGCAACGAGGCCGCCGAGGAGACCCGCAAGGAACCGTTGCTCGCCAATTTCCTGTACGGGGTGGTGCTGAACCACAAGACGTTTGAGGACGCCCTGAGTTTCATCCTCGCGACCAAGCTCGAAAGCACCACCATCCACGCCGTGGCGCTCCGGGACCTGATCGACGAGGCGCTGGTCAACGATCCCGAAATTGGGGCGGCGGCGCGGGCGGACATCGAGGCCGTCCGGGAACGGGACCCCGCCTGCCGGACGTATTCAAACCCGCTGTTGTTCTTCAAGGGGTTTCACGCCATTCAGTCGTACCGGATTGCGCACTATTACTGGCGGACCGGACGCGAATCGCTGGCCCTGTTTCTGCAGGGACGGATTTCCCAGGTGCTTGCGGTGGATATCCATCCCGCCGCGCGGATCGGCCGAGGCATTCTCATGGACCATGCCACCGGCGTGGTGATTGGCGAGACTGCCGTAGTCGAGGACAACGTGTCGATGCTCCATGAAGTCACGCTGGGCGGTACCGGTAAAGAGACCGGCGACCGCCATCCCAAAGTCCGGAAAGGCGTGCTGATCGCGGCGGGGGCCACCATCCTCGGCAACATCGAGATCGGCGAAGGCGCGAAAATCGGCGCCGGAAGCGTCGTGCTCGACGATGTGCCGCCCCATACCACCGCCGTCGGCGTGCCCGCCCGCGTCGTGGGCCGCCCGAAATCCGAGCAGCCCGCACTCGACATGGACCACTACATCTTCGCCGGCTTCGGCGATGGCATCTAATTTCGGGGACACAATACTTAATTAATCTATTGACAAGAATGCTTTGTTGCTTTCGGATGATGGGCGGGGAGAATTAAGTATTGGGTCCCCAAAATTGACCGGAGGGTACAGGGGGATGACGCGCAGGGAGTTTTTGGGCAGCGTCGCCGGCGGGATGGCGGGGCTGGCGCTGGCGGGAAAGGGGTTTGGCATGGCCGACGAGGCGAACCGGCGGCCCAATTTTGTGTTCATTCTCGTGGATGACCTGGGCTGGAGCGATCTGGGCTGTTTCGGCAGCACGTTTTACGAGACGCCGCATTGCGACCGGCTTGCGGCGGAGGGTATGCGGTTCACGAACGCGTACGCGGCGTGTCCGGTGTGCAGTCCGACGCGGGCGAGCATTCTGGCGGGGAAGTATCCGGCACGGATGGCGACGACGGACTGGTTCGGCGCACCCCAGCCGGATTCGGTAGGGACGCATTGGACCAAAGACAAGCCATTGCTGCCCGCGCCCTACGTTGAACAGCTTCCGCTCGAGGAGGTGACGGTCGCGGAGGCGCTGAAGGAGGGCGGGTACCGCACGTTTTTCGCGGGGAAATGGCATCTGGGCGGGGAGGGGTTTTTCCCCGAGGACCAGGGGTTTGAAGTCAATCGGGGGGGACATCACCGGGGCAGCCCGCCGGGGGGGTATTTCTCACCGTACAAGAATCCGAAGCTTGAAGACGGCCCCGCGGGCGAACACTTGCCCGAACGCCTGGCGTCGGAGACGGTCCGGTTCATCGAGGCGCATCGCGACGAGCCGTTTCTCGCGTATCTATCGTTTTATTCGGTGCATACCCCGCTTCAGGCGCGGAAGGATCTGGAAGCGAAATACGCCAGTAAGGCGGCATCCGTCGACCCGGCCCTTCCCCGCTGGGGGAAGGAAGGCGAGCGCGAGGTGCGGCTGGTGCAGGATCATGCGGTGTACGCGGGGATGATCGAAGCGATGGATGCGGCGGTAGGGAACGTGTTGGACGCGCTGGATCGCCTGGGACTGGCCTCCAACACCGTCGTTGTGTTCATGTCCGACAACGGCGGATTGAGCACATCGGAAGGGCATCCGACAAGCAACCTGCCGCTTCGGGCCGGGAAAGGCTGGCTGTATGAGGGGGGCATCCGCGAACCGATGATGATCACGTGGCCGGGCGTCGTGACCCCGGGGACGGTGTGCGACGTGCCGGTCATCAGCACGGACTTCTACCCGACGATACTCGAGATGGCCGGGTTGCCGTGGCGCGAGGCGCAGCATGTCGACGGCGTGAGCCTGGTGCCCCTGTTGATGGGCCGGGGCAGACTCCCGGACCGGTCGCTGTATTGGCACTATCCGCATTATGGCAACCAGGGAGGCAGCCCGAGCGCGGCCATCCGCGACGGCGACTGGAAGCTCATCGAGTTTTTTGAAGACGGCCGGGTCGAATTGTACGACCTCCGCGCGGACGTCGGAGAAACCCGCAACCTCGCCGCCAGCCTGCCGGAAAAAGCCCAGACCCTGGCCGACAAACTCCATGCCTGGCAGCGCGACGTGGGCGCGCGCTTCCCCGGAATTAAACGTGTGACTCGACAATCCGCCCATCCTCCAATCGAATCGTCGATTCAAAGCGACCGAAGATGCGCGCATCATGGGTCGCCAAGATCACGGTGAGATCCTTCTTTCTGGCCAACGACTCGATCGTGTCCAACACCCATCCGGCTGAGATACCGTCCAGATTGGCCGTCGGCTCATCGGCAAGCAGGATTCCGGGGCTGTGCACCACCGCCCGCGCCACGGCGACCCGCTGCTTTTCCCCCGCGGACAGCGCTCCAGGGTACGCCCGTGCGTTTTGACTAAGTCCAAGAGCTTTCAGTAGCTCGTCAACCGTTTCCCGCCGCATTGCCGCATCTTCCCGCAGAAGCACGAGCGGCAGTTCGACATTCTCGTGCACCGTCAGTTCCGGCACAAGCGCATCCTGCTGAAAGACAAAGCCGAGATGTTTGCGCCTGAAGTCGGCCGCCTTCCGCTCCGACGCAGTTGAAAGCTCAACACCCAAACACTGGACCGTCCCTCCGTCAGGCCGGTCCAAGGCGCCCATCAGGTTGAGAAGCGTGGTCTTCCCTGAGCCACTCGGGCCGACCAACGCGAGCCGCTGCCCGCGCCTCACCGTCAGGCTCACGTTGTCCACGGCGGGGAACGACCGGTTTCCGGTAACGAAGCGGCGTGTGACCTCTTTGAGCGTCATTGCGGACATCGTCTTCAGGCTTCCCTCATGGCGAGACTTACCGGCCGGCTCGCCGCGACAATCGCCGGCCAGACCGCCGCAAGCGCCGCTGCACACAATGCGAGCGCCTGGGGCGCGAACATCATCATCGCCGTAAGCCGGGGATAAACGACCGGATTCACGCTGAAGTGCGGGTTGGAAGACGTGTATGCCGACAGGTCCAGTCCATAATGACCCCATACCAGACTCGCCGCGGCGCCGAGTCCGGTACCCAACAGACTCGCCGCGAGACACATCAGCAAGGCCTCGAATAGAATCACGCGCGCCACCTCGCCTGGCCTCACGCCGATGGCCTTCAACACGGCGAAGTGCCGGTAGCGGTCCATCACGGAAATGAGCAGCGCATTAGCCA
>JAAYAQ010000073.1 GCA_012719295.1 Candidatus Hydrogenedentota bacterium
ACCATTCCCGCCGATTACGTCTTCAGTTCCATGCCCGTGCGGGAACTCGTGCGCATCCTCGACACCGATGCGCCCGGGTCCGTGCGCGACGTCGCCAACGGGCTCATGTACCGCGATTTCTTTACGGTCGGTCTCCTGGTCGAGAAAATGAAGCTCGAAGACCCGCAGACCGGCGACCGCATCCGCGACAACTGGATCTACATTCAGGAGCCGGATGTGCTCATCGGCCGCCTGCAGATCTTCAACAACTGGAGCCCCTATCTCGTCGCCGACCCGTCAAAAACCTGGCTCGGACTCGAGTATTTCTGCTACGAATCCGACGCGATCTGGTCCCGGCCGGATCCGGAACTCATCGAACTCGGCACGCGGGAGCTGGGCAAGATCGGCATCATCGATCCCAGCGATGCCCTCGACGGCTGCGTCATCCGCGTAAAAAAGACCTACCCGGCCTATTTCGGCTCCTACACCCGGTTCAACGAGGTCCGCGACTACCTCGACCGGTTCGAGAACCTCTTCTGCGTGGGTCGCAATGGCCAGCACCGCTACAATAATCAGGATCACTCCATGCTGACCGCCATGATCGCGGTAGACAACATCCTCGCGGGCATCACCAGCAAGAAGGCCATCTGGGAGGTCAACACCGAAGAGGAGTACCACGAGGCGAAATAGCTTCGTGCCGTCATACACCCCGCAAAAAGGCCGCGGCCGTCAGGACCCCGGGGTCGCCGCCCCGGCGCTCCGCTCGTAGACCCGGATGCCGGCGTTCTCGTGGGCCGGCCGGTAGTGTTCCCGTACCCACGCCTGGAGCCAGGGATATGCCTCCAGATCCGATTCGTCCTGAAACAGGACATACCGCGGCGGGCGGGCTTCCACGTCCCGCAGGAATCCGTCGCGGGCATCCGGAAGCGGAAACAGGGAATGGTGGAAATACCGGCCGGGGGCGCGCCGGCCGGTATACGGCAAGACCTGCGCGATGGGACCTCCGGCCAGCTGCACATAATCCCCCTCGCTCGAATGCTCACGTACCCAGAGCCCCGTCTCCAGCGCCGGGTCCGTTTCCCCGAACGCCAGGTGTCCTGTGCCGTTCAAAAGCGCATTCGCGGGAAAGAACAGCGCCACAATCAGCACAAACAAGACCGCAAGTCCGTGCCTGCGCCCGGCCTCATCCGGAAACTGCCGCCGGATGAATTCCCCGCTCGCATAGCCCGCCAGAATGCACAGCGAGGGGAGGATCTGCTTGAAGTGATGCCCGAAATAACGGCCCGAACCGTTGACGCCCACAAAGTCGAACGCGAGCCAAATCAGAAACACCGCGGCCAGCAAACGCGTTTCGCGATCGCGTACGGACACGTACAGGAGATACAGGATGAACGGCAGGAAAAGCCGCATCTCCGGCAGGGTCCACTTCACCAGCGCGAGATAGAGCCGGTGCGTCAGCGCGGCATCGGTAGCCGTTCCCGGCTGCACCAGGATGAGCCAGGCCCCTTCCCAATACGCCTCGAGAGAGACGCCCGACAGCAGCAGGGGCAACGTGAATCCCGCGAATCCCAGGAACGTACCCGCGCCGTAGGCGAAGAGCGCGAAAAACAGGGCCAGCCAGTCCCTCCTGGCGGCTCCGTAGAGCACAAGCGCCGCGCCCATCGCCGCCCACGACGTCAGCGCGACCTGTTTGAAGTTGACGGCCGCCGCCATGGCCATCCCCGCACAGATCAGCCAGGGCACAACGGAACCGGTCTGCCGGTACCGCTCCCAGGCCCGCAGCAGGCAGTACCACGACACGAACACGAAAAAGACCAGATACGTTTCCGTAACGTTGACCAGGACGCCCTGCATGTACTGCCAGCAGAACGCCAGCGAAAAGCACGTCGCGCCGAGCACGCCCGCGCTGCGGCTGTGATACCGGCTCAACCCCCGCACGACCAGCAGGGCGGAAGCGGCGCTCACGGCCAGAGCGATGACCCGTCCGGCGAAATAGCCGACGCCGGGAAAAAGGGAGGCCACCGCGTAGATGTAGTAGATTCCGGGCGTCTTGTTTTCGAGGGCATCCACATAGGGGAGCAGGCCCTCCTGAACCCACATCTTCCCGATGTAGAGCCACACGCCCTCGTCGTTGTTGGCGGGCAACGCGATCGAAATCACGGCCAGCAGCGCCACAAATGCCAACACCAGGACCGCCGGCATCCATCGGCTCATCAACATCGACCCCAGAAGTTTCATGTGCCTCGCCTCACTGGAATATGCCGCCGTGACCGGTCTGACCCGCGCCGCGAAGTATACGTGCATTGCGGGAACCGCCTCAAACGCGTCACGCGCGTGATGCCGCACCGCCCCGGTCCGTCGGAAGTGCCCGGGAGCTCCCGCGCCGGGTGTAACTCGCGCAGCGGTGCGAGCTGTGCCGGAGGCCCAGGGGCTGAATTGACACCCTTCCGAGCGCTTTGATACCCTTTTTTCCTTGTCTGTTTCAGGCATGAGTGCGCATATCGGCGGAATAGCTGAGAATCAATATAACCATGACCGGCGGTATTGGAGGACATCCGATGGCGGAACGAGTCGCGATTTTCGACACGACCCTGCGCGACGGCGAGCAGTCGCCCGGCGCGAGCATGAACGCCCACGAAAAAATCCAGATGGCGTTGCAGCTCGAGCGCCTCGGTGTCGACGTGATCGAAGCGGGCTTCCCCATCGCGTCTCAGCAGGAATTCGAGAGCGTCCAGCAGATCGCCGCCACCGTCCAGAAACCCGGCGTGGCCGCGCTGGCGCGCGCTGTCGACAAGGACATCGAGCGCGCCGCGGCGGCCCTGGAAAAGGCCGTGTCGCCCACCCTGCACACCTTTATTGCGACCTCCGACATCCACCTCGAACACAAGCTGCGCATGACGCGCGACCAGGTGCTCGAACAGGCCGGCAAAGGCGTGCGTCTGGCGAAGCGTCTCATCGGCCGGGTGGAATTCTCCGCGGAGGACGCCACCCGCTCCGACCTCGACTATCTGGTCGCGATCACCAAGGTGGCCATTGAGGCGGGCGCGTCCGTAATCAATCTCCCCGATACGGTCGGTTATACCACCCCCGGCGAAATCGAGGAGATGTTCCGCTATGTCATCGCCAACACCCCGGGTTCCGACCGCGTCGTATTCTCGAGCCACAACCACAACGACCTCGGCCTGGCCGTGGCGAACGCCCTGGCCGCCGCGCGCGGCGGCGCCCGGCAGATCGAATGCACCGTCAACGGCATCGGCGAACGCGCCGGCAACACCTCCCTCGAAGAAGTCGTCATGACCATCAAGACGCGCCAGAACGTCTACCCGTTCGAGACCGGCATCGTCACCGAGGAGATTACCAACGCCAGCCGCCAGTTGAGCAACGTCACGGGGCTGCCCGTGCCCTACAACAAGCCCATCGTCGGGCGAAACGCCTTCGCCCACGAGGCAGGCATCCACCAGCACGGCGTCATCGCCAGCCGCCTCACCTACGAGATCATGACCCCCGAATCGGTCGGCCGGACCCGGAGCGAGCTGGTCCTGGGCAAACATTCCGGAAAGCACGGTCTCGCGAAACGCTGCGAGGAACTGGGCTACACCCTCACCGGGGAAGAACTGCAGCGGCTCTATGACCGGTTCATCGAACTCACCGACCGCAAGAAGGAAGTGTTCGAAGACGATCTGCGCGTACTCATCGCCTCCCTGCGGCACGAGAACTTCGAGACCTACCGCCTGATCCATGTGCGGACCTCCGGCGGCGACCCGACCATGGCGCTGGTGAAACTCCAGCACGGGGAAGACACGATCTTCGAGACCGCCACCGGCGACGGACCCGTCCATGCCGCCTGCATGGCCATCGAGCGCATCACCGGGGTGAGCGGGCGGCTCAGCGAGTTCCAGATCCGCGCCGCAACCCCGGGCAAGGACGCACTCGGCGACGCCCACGTGACGGTCGAATTCGAGGGCAAGGCCTACTACGGCACCGGCGCCAGCACCGACATCATCGAAGCCGCCATCATGGCCTACCTCAACGCGCTCAACAAGTATTTCGCCATGACCAAGTAGCGGTAACCGGGAGACCGAAGGCCTCCGGAGCGGGCGCTCCGGAGGTCTTTTGCTGTTCGCGGGCGCCTTTACGCGGGACAATCCACGCGGTATGCTATCCGCCGGCGGCGGGTTGCCCGCCGCGCAATGGGGTGTCTTGCTCACCGGCGAGGGTTGTGACCCATGAAATTCGGCAACACACTCGAAGATTACGTGCACAGCAGTGAGCCCCACACCCGGTCCGGCACGCTCCTGCTCGAAAGCGCGCGGCGTCTTCGCATCAAGCCGGACGACGCGGCCCAGATCATCAAACCCTCCACCGTATATATCCAGCGCCTTCCCGTGCCTATCATGGGCAGGGTGGTCAACGTCATTTCGGGGATCGTGCTGCACAACCGCGCCCGCGGCCCCTATAAGGGCGGCATCCGGATTGCCAAAGATGTCGATATCTGGGAGACGACCGAACTTGCCCGCCTTATGACCCTCAAGACCGCCCTGGCCGATATTGATCTCGGCGGCGGAAAATCGGGAATCAGCATCGACCTGCGCGCGCTTCACGCCGCCATGCTCAGGGAAAAGCGGTTTCTGGGCGATTTCCGCGAATTCGCCCGCATCGCCAAGGCCGACATCATCATCGAGTTCACCGACCAGTTCGGCTGGCTCTTTTCCGGCCACCATTACATCCCCGCGCCCGACATGGGAAGCGGCGCCGAGGAAATGGTGCGCATCTACAACGCCACCCTCGATCCCGCCTCCGTCACCGGGAAACCCGACGGCGTCGAGGGCTGGCTCCCCGGCCGCACCGAGGCCACCGGATACGGCGTCTGGTATGCCGCCGTCAAGGACATGGAACGCCGCGGACTCGCCCCCGACCAGTGCACCGCCGCCATCCAGGGCTTCGGCAAGGTCGGAATGCATGCCGCCACCGCTCTGCACCGCTCCGGGGTCCGCATCGTCGGCCTCACCGACCTGACCGGCGGGCTCTACGACCCGGGCGGACTCGATACCCTGGACGTGGCCGCCCACTATGCCCGCCACGGCTCGTTCAACGGCTACAA
>JAAYAQ010000432.1 GCA_012719295.1 Candidatus Hydrogenedentota bacterium
GCGGGGGTAGAATGAATGCACATTCAGTTTAGAATGGTAATTCAACAGAGCGGAGAAGGGTGGTGGCTATGACCGGCAACCGATCGATTCTGGGAACCCGGAAGCGGCGCCAGCCCGTAGACAGCGCCATTCTCGATGCTGCCGAGCTGGTGTTCGGGCGGAAAGGTTATCAACAGACGACGATGGAGATGCTGGCGCGCGAGGCGGGCATCTCGGTGGGGACGCTCTACAATCTGTTTGAGAGCAAGGAAGACCTGTATGGGCGGGTGGCGCAGCGGATCGGCGAGTTCGTGATGCGGCGCCTGGAACCGCTGCTTCGGGCGAGCGATCCCGAGGAGGCGGTGCTGGACCTGATCCGGCTGCGCCTGTGCAACTATTCGAATGACCGGCTGTTTTTTCAGCCGTTCTGTTTTCCGCCGTACCTGGGCGTGCAGCCGGAACCGGAGCGTCTGGGGCCCGAGGTCAACCATCTCCACGAGAAATACATCGACCTGGTCGAACGGATCTTTGCGCGATGTTTCGCGAAACTGGGACAGAAAGGGACCCCGGGGATCAAGATGTCGGTCTGTCTTGAGGGCATGCTGACGGCGTTCACGAGTTACTGGTCGGAACCGCTGCAGTCGGACAACCTGGCCAAGGTGGCCCGGCACATGCGCACGGTGCTTCTGCGGGGGATCATTCCGGCGGATCATCCGGCCGAGGACGCGGCGGCGGAATCGCGGGCGATCTACATCAGCCGCTTTGATCTGGAACGCCTGCGGGAGCTGCTGGAGGTGGTGCGCGCGTTTGGCACCAACGAGAACCAGAAATATGCGGATATGCTCGATGAGGAGCTGAAGCAGGCGCGAATCACCAATCCGCGGCAAGTGCCGCCGGACGTGGTGACCATGAATTCGAAGGTGCGAGTGAAGAACCCCAACACCGGCGCGGACCGGGTCCACACGCTGGTGTTTCCTCGGAACGCCGACCTGGCGCCCGAGAACGTGTCTATCCTGAATTCATTCGGGATGGCGCTTCTGGGCCGCCGCTTGGGCGACGTGTTTACCGTAGGCCCGGGGCCGGATGCCCCGATGTACGAGATTGCCCAGATTCTGTATCAACCGGAGGCCTCCGGGGATTATCACCTGTAGGCCGCGCACGGACGGGTGACGGGCGCCGAAACCATCCTGACCATCCCACACGATTCCCTGATGGAGCCCCTGCGGGGCAGATGGGTTCGGCGGCGCCGGCGAGTCTGAGGGGCCAGATGCAGCGGTGTGATGCCGGCCGGCGGCCGGGACCTCGCAGCGAAAGGAGCGTTAGTGATGAGCAAGAAACAGTCGGTCATCAGCAAATTCGACCAGGATCGTCTGCAGGAAGTGATTGACACGATGAAAGCGCAGAGCGGCAAGCGCGAATGGTCCCGCGGGGACGAGCTGCAGCGCAAACTCAATGAATCCATGGCGGTGGAACCGGCCGAGATTCCACCCGATGTGATCACCATGAACTCCATCGCGCGCGTTCGCGACAAGGAGTCCAAACAGGAAGGCGTGTATAATCTGGTGTTTCCCTCCGACAGCAAGCCGCTGGAAGGACGGGTCTCGGTGTTGTCGTCGCTCGGTCTGGCGCTGTTCGGGTCGCACATTGGCGATGTGGTCGAATGGGAGACCCCGAAAGGGTTGCGGCATCTCGAGGTCATCGGGTTGATCTACCAGCCGGAGTCCGCGCAACACTGGACGCTCTAACCGGGTCGCGCCCGGCCCCCGGGAACGCGGTATCCGCCGGGGGCGGGCGGTTCCGTTTGGGACGCCACGCCAGGAGCAGGTGAAATGGACGCCGGGATATGGCTGACAGGCATTCTCGTCTTCATTGCACGCATCGTCGACGTTGCGATGGGGACGCTTCGGACCATGATGGCCGTGCAGGGCCGGATGGTGATCGCGTTTTTCCTGGGTTTTGTGGAGGTGATCATCTGGGTCCTGGTGGTCAGCACGGTGGTGAGCCAGCTTCGGCAATCGCCGGCGCTGATCGTGTTTTATGCGCTGGGGTTCGCGTGCGGCAACGTCGTGGGGATCCTGGTGGAAGGGAAACTCGCGCTGGGGAACATCGCGCTCAATGTCATCTCCACCAGGGGGGGCAGCGCGCTGGCGCGTGCGCTGCGGGCCGCGGGCCAGCCGGTGACCGTTTTCGCGGGCATGGGCATGTCCGGTCCGGTCGAACAACTGTTCATGGTGTGCCGACGGCGGGACATCCAACGGCTGCTTTCCATCGTCAAGCGCGTCGATGCCGACGCCCTGGTGATCACGGACATGGTCCGCGGCATCAACAAGAGCCCGCACCGGCTCCGCGGGGCGGGCGTCTCGCCCACTCCCACGGAAGGCGCCCCGGCGCCGGGCAAGGACACGGCGGCGCCCCTGCCGCCCCAGGACGGGGACTGCGAGCACGAACAGAGCGCTTGATAGCGCGGCGCGGCGGTTCTACAATCATGGATTCGGAAGCCTGTTCGATACCGTGATGAGGCGCGCAACCGCCCCGTTTCCGCATGGATCGGTGTACGATTCGCCGGAAGGGGGCTGACGATCCGGGAGAACCGAAACATGATGAAGCACATGGGGATTGTCGCATTGATTCTGTGTCTGGGCTGGGCGGGCTATGCCCAGGAAGCCGCGCCGGCGGCGGAAGCGAAGCCGGCCCACCCCGACGTGAGCGCCTGGAAGGACCTGTTCAAGCCCGACCTGTCCAACGCGGACAAGCCGGACGGCGTCTGGACCTTCGAAAACGGCGAATTGACCGCGACCGAGGACAAGGCGATCTGGTCGAAGAAGGACTACGCGAATTTCGTCCTCGATCTGGAGTTCAAAACGGCCGAAGGCACCAACAGCGGGGTCATTGTGTACTGCAGCGACCCGGAAAACTGGATTCCCAACGCGGTGGAGATCCAGATCGCCGATGATTTCGCCGAGAAATGGGCCAATTCGCCCAAGACATGGCAGTGCGGCGCGGTCTTCGGCCACCTGGCGCCCACGAAGAGCGCGGTCAAAAAGCCCGGCGAGTGGAACCGCATGACGCTCACCTGTGCGGGCCAGCAGATCGACGTGCTGCTGAACGGTGAGCACGTCACGTCGATGGACATGAGCCAGTGGACGTCGGCGAAGACCAATCCGGACGGTTCGGAGATCCCGTCGTGGCTGAGCCGTCCCAAGGCGGAGCTGCCGGCGAAGGGCCGGATCGGTTTCCAGGGCAAACATGCCGGCGCGCCCATCTGGTTCCGCAACATCAAGGTGAAGGCGATCAAGTAGGCAGCACGGCTGACCACGTCAGCGACGAGGCCTGCACGGCTCCCCCGCCGTACAGGCCTTGTGCATTTCAGAGCCCCGCTTCTTCTGCGCGCTGTTGGACGAAGCCGGTATCATAGGGCGCCTCGTGGAACACCGCGGTCCACGGTTCGGATTCGGTGTCGACGATCGCGAATCGCGCACCGGCCGCCCCTCCGGCGGCGCCGGGACAGACGAAGAGGGTGTCTTCGACGCGTCGCGCAAACGGCGTATCGGACCCTCCGCACAGGATGAGCCGGGCGTTGGCCACCTCGCGCTGGCGTTCGAAGACTTCGGAGACGGTTTCGGCGGTCAGGCGTTCCTTCGTGCCGGTGGGGGCGCCGTGGCACAGGAGGATATCGATCTCCTCGATGGTGAACCGGCGTTCCCGGGGAAGCGTGCCGAGCCATTCGAGATTGACGCTGGCCGTGTGGGCATGGGTCCATTCCAAGCCGCGGCGCACATCCTCGGGGATCTTGCGCATCATCCGTTCGCTGCTGCGCAGGAAGCGCGCGGCCGCGCGGTCCTCGATCCCCTGCACCGTGGGGAGGTTGCGTTCGCGGAGCAGCCCGATGACCTCGTTTGGCCAGGGATACCGGCCGACGCAGTTGCCGGCATTGAATACCGTCTCGATGCCCCGCTCGTCCACCGCCCCGAGAATGGCTTGCAGCGCGGGAAAGTTACCCCGCACCGCGCAGAAAATGGCCAGATACATGGCGTAAACTCACGCTCCCCGTTTGTTGCGCAACACCACCGCGCCGGCTGCACACCGGCGCAGCGGGTACTATAGCGGCGTGGCGGCGCGTCCCGCAAGGCGTCGTAACAGCAAACAGGGCATAGTGTTACGAAATCATCACAATTACGTCAAAGCGGTACGGATCGCGATTCGCCCTTACTGGCAAGGGTTTTGGGGCTCAAAAATCTCAATGGCCTTGAAAAATAAGGCTTGACAAAACGTTATTTAATTTGTAATCAAACGTGCGGGCCAACGAGACGAGGGGGCCCTTGGGGAGTTAAATTGCCGTGAGGAGCAGGCGCCTGTTGCGCTTCGCGATTCCGCGGCGGTGTTTTCGGGAAGCCTGAGGGGCTTTCACAATGCCAGGAGGAGAATCCAATGTCAGGTAAGAAGCCCATGACGAAAGCGCAGATCGTAGGCGCGCTGGCCGACAAGACCGGCCTGACCAAGAAGGACGTCGCGGCCGTCCTCGAAGAGATGAAAGAGATTGCGTACAAAGAGGCCAAAACCGGTTTCACGATTCCGGGGCTCGGCAAACTCGTCGTCGTGAATCGCAAGGCCCGCACGGGGCGCAATCCGGCCACCGGCGAATCCATCAAGATCCCCGCGAAGAAGGTCTTGAAGTTCCGCATCGCCAAGGCCGCGAAGGACGCGATCGCCCCGAAGAAGTAAGGGGAGAGACGCCCGCATTTACCAGGACCGGCCCGGAGACGCTCCGGGCCGGTCTTTGTGTGCCTGCCCGCCGGCCGGGGATTTGACAGGGTTCGCGCTGGTTGCTAAGATCTCCAAAACCGACCCGGAGGGGCGTATTCCAGTGAGAACCGCGACGCGCGCAAAGCACCTTCTCAGCGCATGAGAAGGCCTTTTTTTTGCCTGCGCGGCTCGAGGCTTCCGGGCGAAACGCGGATTCAGGATTGCTCATGAACGAAGCGGACAACTCTCCGGAAATGACGGTGGTGATGGACCATGAGGCCATCGACGCGGCGCTGCGGCGCATCGCGCAGGAGATCGTCGCGGACAGCGAGGCGTTGTCGGACGTGGCGCTCCTCGGCATCCTCAGCCGCGGCCGGCCGCTGGCGGAGCGGCTGGCCGCCTGCATCGAGGGCCTGACCGGCACGCGCCCGCGGGTCGGTTCGCTGGCCACCACCCTGTACCGCGACGATCTGCGCAGCGGCCGCGTGCCCGCGACGGTGGGCAACGAAACGCACTTTGATTTCGACGTGGACGGCATGACGGTCATTCTGGTGGATGACGTGATTGCGGCGGGGCGCACGATCCGGGCGGCGCTTGACGAGGTGATGGACTACGGCCGGCCCCAGCGGATCCAGCTGGCGTGCCTGGTCGACCGCGGCCTGCGCGAACTGCCGATCCAGCCCGATTACCTGGGATGGTCTCTGGCCACGGCCCCGAATGACCATGTGGCGGTGCGCATCCGCGAAATCGACGGGGAAGACGCGGTTCTTCTCGAGCGTGGGGTGAGCAGCGCAGCGGACGAGGAGACGAAGTGAGATGGCCACGGTGAGCGAGGGTGAGCAGCGCGTCTGGACGCGCAAGGACCTGATCGGTCTCGAGGACCTGTCGCGCGACGAACTCGACATGATTCTCGACACGGCCCCGCAGTTTCTCGCCGTGTCGGAACGCGAGAGCGGCATCAAGAAGGTGCCGGTGCTTCAGGGCCGTCTTGTGGTGAACTGGTTTTACGAGCCGAGCACGCGCACCCGCACGTCGTTCGAGCTGGCGGCCAAACGCCTCAGCGCCGACACCCTGACCATGAACGTGGCCGCGTCGAGCGCCAAGAAAGGCGAGACGCTTCACGACACGCTGTACAACATCGAGGCCATGCACACGGATATCGTGGTGATTCGCCACAGCGCCGCGGGGGCCTCGCGCATCCTTGCCGAGCGCCATCCGAGCCATATCATCAATGCGGGCGACGGCGCGCACGAGCATCCCACGCAGGCCCTGCTCGACGCCTTTACGATCCGCCAGCACGTCCGCCGTACGCGCGGAGACGGCCGGGCCGGCCTGGACGGGCTCCGGGTGGCGATCATCGGCGACATCGCCCACAGCCGCGTGGCGCGCAGCAACGTGTGGGGCCTGACAAAGCTCGGCGCGAGCGTGGTTCTCTGCGGGCCGCGCACCCTTCTTCCCGATGCCTTCACGAGACTGGGCGTGGACGTCACGTCGGACCTGCGCGAAGCCATCGACGGCGCGGACGTGATCTACGTGCTGCGCATTCAGATGGAGCGCCAGAGCAAATGCCTGTTTCCCAGCATCCGGGAATACATCCGGTTGTTCCGCATCGACAACGAATCGCTGAAGGCCGCGAAACCGGACGCCCTGATCATGCATCCCGGGCCGATCAACCGCGACGTGGAACTGTCGTCGGAAGTGGCCGACGGTCCGCGTAACGTGATTCTGGAACAAGTGACAAACGGGGTGGCGGTCCGCATGGCGGTCATGCATCTCCTGGTCAATAAGCCCAGAGTGACCGCATAGGGAGCCGAACAATGAGTGTTGTCATCAAGAATGGACACGTGATTGACCCGGCCTCGAACACGTCGGCGCCCCTGGATGTGCTGATCATCGGCGACCGCATCGCCCGCATCGGGACGGACCTGCGCGGGAGCGAGGTGCTCGACGCCACGGGCTGCATCGTGTGCCCGGGCCTGGTGGACATCCACGTGCATTTCCGGGAGCCGGGCTTCGAGTCGAAGGAAACCATCGCCACGGGCAGCCGGGCCGCGGCGCGCGGCGGGTTCACGTCCGTGGTGACGATGCCGAATACGGAGCCGCCGATCGACAACGGGGGGATGGTGGAGTTCGTGAACCGGCGCGCGCGCGAGACGGCCTGCATCAAGATCTGGCCCGCGGCCGCGGCGACCAAGGGGCGGGCCGGCGCCGAGATGACCGAGATGGCCGAATTGAAGGCCGTGGGCGCGGTGGCGGTCACGGATGACGGCAGCGACATCGCGTCGAGCTGGGTGCTGCGGCGCTGCCTGGAATACGCGGACATGTGCGGCCTCACGTATCTCGGACACTGCGAGGATGCGTCGCTGGTACAGGGCGGGGCGATGAACGCCGGGCTCAATTCCACGAAGCTGGGCCTGTCGGGCATGCCCAAGGCGATGGAAGAGATCGCCGTGGCCCGCCTGGTGCGTCTGGCCAAACTGACCGGTGCGAAGGTCCACGTGTGCCATGTCAGCAGCGCGGGCAGCGTCGAGATCGTGCGCTGGGCCAAGGCGCGGGGCGTCCGGGTGACCTGCGAGACCGCTCCGCATTACTTCACCCTGACCGACGACGCCGTAACGACCTTCGACACCAACGCGAAGATGAACCCGCCGCTCCGGGAGGCCGAGGATGTCGCGGCCATCAAGGAGGGGCTGCAGGACGGTTCGATCGACTGCATCGCGACGGACCACGCGCCGCACACCCCGACCGAGAAGGACGTCGAGTTTGATTATGCGCCCTTCGGCATCGTGGGGCTCGAAACCTCGCTGGGCCTGGTTGTGACGGAGCTGGTCGAGCCCGGCATCCTGACAATGGAACAGGCGATCCGGCTGATGACGTGGGCGCCCGCGCAGATCCTGGACCTCCCGGCGGGCAAACTCGAGCAGGACGGCCCCGCGGACGTCACGGTGTTCGATCCGCACGCGGAATGGACGGTGGCGCCGGAAACGTTTCTATCAAGAAGCCGCAACACGCCCTTCGCGGGCCGGGTGCTGCGCGGGCAGGTCAAGGCGGCATTGTGCGACGGGCGCTTCGCCTATCGAGAAGCGTAAACGCCTGAAACGGCACGGAACTCCATGAACAGAACAACGAAAGCCATCCTTGCAACTGAAAACGGGCTGGTGCTCGAGGGCGCCGCGGTGGGCGCCGAGGGCGAGACCACCGGCGAACTGGTGTTCAATACGAGCATGACGGGGTATCAGGAGATCCTGACGGACCCGTCGTACGCGGGCCAGGTCGTCACCATGACGTATCCGCTCATCGGGAATTACGGAGTCAATACGGAGGACGTGGAATCGCGCCGTCCCTTTGTCGAGGGCTTTGTGATGCGCGAGTGCTGCATGCGGCCGAGCAACTTCCGCGCGCGCCAGAGCCTTCCCGAGTATCTCAAAGAGCACAACATTGTCGCGATCGACGGCGTTGACACGCGCAGGATCACCAAGATGCTCCGTACGGAAGGGGCGAAGAAATGCGTCATCAGCACGATCGATTTTGAGCATGACCGCCTCATCCGGAAGGCCCAGGACGCGCCGGACATGGCGGGGAGCGATTACGTCAAGGCGGTGTCGGTCAAGGCGCCGTACGTATGGAATCCGGAGAAACAGGACGCCGAGTTCAACGTGGTCGCGTTCGATTACGGGATCAAATACAACATTCTCCGGCTGCTCGATGCGGCCGGGTGCCGGGTGACGGTGCTGCCCGCGACGGCGTCGGCTGACGACGCGCTGGGCTGCGCTCCGGACGGCATCTTTCTGTCGAACGGCCCCGGGGATCCGGCGGCGCTGCCGTACATTTATCCGACCGTGCAGGGGTTGTTCGGCAAGAAGCCGATCTTTGGCATCTGCCTGGGCCACCAAATCCTCGGGCACGCGTTTGGCGGCACGACGTACAAGCTGAAGTTCGGCCACCGGGGCGGCAATCAGCCCGTCATCAATCACGACACGGGGGCGGTCGAGATCAGCGCGCAAAACCACGGGTTTGCCGTGGATCCCGATTCGCTTGATCGCACGAAGGTGCGCATCACCCACACCAACCTCAACGACAAGTCCGTCGAAGGCATGGAACACCTTGACATGCCGGTGTTCAGCGTGCAGTACCATCCCGAGGCGTCGCCGGGCCCGCATGACAGCCGCTACCTCTTCGACAAGTTCATCGCCGCGATGCGCGCGTGGAAAACGAAGTAGCCGCGCCGCCGGGAAGGGGAACCGCATGAAGACGTACCATGTTGGCATTCTGGGGTTCGGGTTTATCGGGAAGGTGCATGCCTACGGGCACCTCAATATCCCGTTGTTTTACGATCCGCCGCCCTGCGCGACGCGCATTACCCACATCTGCACGAGCCGCAGCGAAACGGCCGAGCGGGGCCGCGCGCAGGTGGGCGCCGACGTGGCCACCACCGACTACCGCGAGATCACCGAGAACCCCGGCGTGGACATCGTGCACATCTGCACCCCGAACCATCTCCACCGGGGCCCGCTTCTCTCGGCGATGGCCCACAACAAGCACATCTATTGCGACAAACCGATTGTGGCCGAACTGAGCGAGACCGCGCCGATCGAAGCCGCCCTCGCGCAGTATACCGGCATCGCCCAGATGACGTTCCAGAACCGCTTTTTTCCGGCGACCCTGCGGGCGCGGCAACTCGTCGAGGAGGGGTTTCTCGGCAGGCTGCTGCAGTTCCGCGCGTGTTACCTGCATGCGGGCAGCGCCGATCCCGCCGCGCCGCTCAAGTGGAAGTTGTCGGCCGAGGCGGGCGGCGGCGTGATCGCGGATCTGGCGTCGCACGTGCTCGACCTGCTCCACCCGCTGGTGGGCGGGTACGCGTCGGTGATGGCGGCCACGCAGATCGCCTATCCGGACCGTCCGTCGGCGGACGACCCGAAGACGCGCGTCAAGGTCGAAGCGGAAGACAACGTAGTGATCCTCGCGCGCACCCGGTCCGGCGCGCTCGGCACCATCGAGGCCACCAAGATCGCCACGGGCGCCGAAGACGAATTGCGCTTCGAACTCCACGGTTCGACCGGCGCGATACGCTTCAACCTCATGGATCCCCACCATCTCGAGATCTACGATGCGACCGCGCCGGGCGCCCCCCAGGGCGGCCGCCGCGGCTGGACGCGCATCGATACCGGCCAGCGGTACCCCGCGCCCGGCGGGAAGTTCCCGAGTCCGAAGGCCAGCATCGGGTGGATGCGCTCGCACATGGCCTGCCTCGCCAATTTCCTCTGTTGCGTCGCCGAGAACCGGTCCGCCGACCCCGGGCTCGAGCAGGGCATCTACATCCAAAAACTCATTGATGCCGTCAGACGTTCCGCGCGCGCGTCGGCCTGGGTGGATGTGGACTGATTCCCGGTCTGCCGGGGCGGCCTGGCCTACGTCAGAAAGATGTAGCGCAGAACGAGCAGGGCCGCGACCACATACAGGACGGGGTGGACGTCCTTGAACCGGCCGGTTCCGGTCTTGATCGCGACGAAGGAAATGCAGCCGATGGCGATGCCCTCGTGAATGGCATACGAAAAGACCATCATCGCCACGGTCAGGAATGCCGGCAGACTCTCGGTAACGTCTTCCCACGCAATTCTGCGCAACGGGGCCATCATCAGGAAGCCGACGACGATGAGCGCCGGGGCCACCGCCGGGTACATGGCCACGTGCGGCGTCGTGGGGTCCACGCCATAGAACGCGGGGCCGATGTCCTGTCCCGCAATCTGCACAACCGGCGCAAGGAGAATGGCGCAGACGAAACAGAGGCCCGTCACCACGGCCGCGAGGCCGGTGCGCGCGCCTGCCGCGACGCCCGTGGCGCTTTCGACGAAGGAGGTGACGGTGCTGGTGCCGAAGAGCGCCCCAATGCACGTGCCCGCGGCGTCGCTGAAGAAGGCGCGCCCCGCGCGGGGCAGGACGCCGTCGTCGCCGATGTAGCCCGCCTGTTTTCCGACGCCGACCAGCGTGCCGATGGTGTCGAACAGGTCCATGAAGAACAGGAGCGCGATGGCGGTGAGGGCGAGGTCCCACCGGGTGAACAGTTCGGCGAAGTTGAGGTTGAAGAAGGTCTCGGTGGACCACGCAATGGCCGTTTCGGGCCGGGACAGCACGCCGGTAAGGAGGCCGATGGCGGTGGTCGCCAGAATGCCGATGAGAATGCCGATGCGCACGCCGAGGGCCATCAGCGCGGCGGTGAGCAACACGCCAAACACGGTCATGAGCGGCACGGGCGACGCAAAACCGCCCAGGGCGACCATCGTGACGGGGCTGGGCTTGACGATGCCGCCCCATTGCAGGCCGATGAACGCGATCAGCAGGCCGATGCCGGGTCCGATCGAGTTCTTGAGGCAGTCGGGCAGAACCCGCATCAGCCGGTCGCGCGCGCTGAACAGCGACAACAGCAGAAACAGCACGCCCGAAATGAATACGATGGCCAGGCCGGCCTGCCACGAGAACCCCATCGTCAGCACCACCGTGAACGCGAAAAAGAAGTTCTCGCCCATGCCGGGGGCCAGCGCAAACGGATACCGCGCGACCAGGCCCATGAGCAGGCACGCGGCCGCCGAAGACAGGCACGTCGCCAGCAGCACCGAACCGCCCGGCATGCCGGCAACCTGGAGCACCGCCGGCTGCACGAACACGATGTAACTCATCGTGGCGAAGGTGGTCAGCCCGCCGAGTACCTCGCGCTGGACGGTTGACCCCGATGCGCGAATGCCGAAAAAGCGGTCAAGAGCGTTCATGAAGTTCCCCCTGCCGGCACGGCGTCGACACGGCGTCCGGCGCGGTGGCACGCCATCACGTGTCCGGCCGCGGATGGCCCTCGTGCCTCCCGATTGTACCCCCCTTCGAGGATCGGCTCAACCGCGCGAGACGCCCCGTGGCGGGGCGTTTCCGGCGGGTCAGGCGCTTCTGCCGCGCGCCATCCCCCTCACGCGCGGTACCGTTCCCTGAGCCGGTCGTAGATGCCGCCGAAGGCTCCGTTGCTGAGGATGAGAACCACGCTGTCCGGGGCGACGGACGTTTCGAGGCCGCGGACCAGCTCGTCGACGTCGTCGGTGAACGCCGCGCGGACGCCGTGCTGTTCCAGGGCGCGGACGATGGCGGTCCGGTCGAGCCGTTCGGACTCGGGGATCGAAGCGGCGCGGTGAATGGGGCCCAGCCAGACCGCGTCGGCCTCGCGAAACGCCGCATTCATCTCGGCCTGAAACCGGTTGGTGACGACGGTGTTGGAGCGCGGCTCGAACAGCACGTGCAGCGTGCGTTGGGGCCAGCGCTGCCGTGCCGCGGCGATGGTTTCACGGATTGCCGTGGGATGGTGGGCGAAATCGTCGACAAACGTGATCCCCCGCGATTCGAGAAACACTTCCATGCGCCGTTTGACCCCGCGGAATCCCGCCATGGCGCGGGCAACGGCGGCGGCGTTCATGCCCAGGGCCGCGCACACGGCGGCGGCGGCCAGGGCATTGCGCAGGTTGTGGCGGCCCGCCATGGGCACCGCGACGTCGCCCCAGACCGCCCCCCCGCGGTGGATCCGCAACCCCAGGCAGCCGTCGGGAAGGTCCGGGAGCGAGGCGAGCTCGCCGCGCCAATCGGCCGACGCATCGAACCCGTACGATTCGACGGGGCAGTAGGCGTGTTCCCGGAGGGCCAGGGCGTTGGGGTCGTCCGCGCACACGATCAGCCGGCCCTCGCGCGGGATCTGCCGCAGCATCAGCCGGAACGCGCGAATGATCGCCTCCAGATCGGGGTAGATGTCGGCGTGATCGAATTCGAGCGACGTGACCACCGCGATCTCGGGCAGGTAATGGAAGAATTTGGCGCGTTTGTCGAAGAACGCGGTGTCGTATTCGTCGCCCTCGATGACAAACGGGGCCCCTTCCTCGCCCAGCCGCGCCGAATGGGGAAAATTGACCGGCTGGCCGCCGATGAGGAAGCCCGGCTGCATGCCGGACGCGTCGAGCAGACAGGCGGTCAGGGCGGTCGTGGTGGTTTTGCCGTGGGTGCCCGCGATGACGACGGGGCGCCGGGCGCGCAGCACCGCGTCTTTCAACCATTCGGGCAGGCTGAGATAGCGGAGTTTGCGCGAGAGGGCCGCTTCGACTTCGGGGTTGCCCCGGCTCAGCGCGTTGCCCAGGATGACGCAGTCCGGGTTCCAGTCCAGATTCGCGGCGTCGTACCCGGTGGCTACGGGCACGCCGAGCGCCTCGACCATGTGCGACGTGGGCGGGTAGAGGGGATTGTCGCTGCCGCGGACGTCCCACCCCGCCTCGATGGCCAGGCGCGCGCCCGCGACCATGGCCGTGCCGCCGATTCCCGAAAAATGGAGCGAGGGCCGGGACAACCCGCCCGTATTGTGACCCACCATAGCTGGCCTCTGCTTTCCTGGCTGCGTGTACACTGGCCGGTATTCAACCACATCGGCGGCGCCGAGGCAATTACACGCGGCGGTATGGCCTGGATTTCCGGAATATGGGGGTATTGCAGGAACGGCTTCGGCTAAAGTCCGGCCGCGAATCTGTCGATAATGGGAGGTGAAAGGGTGAACATGGATGTTCACCGCGGATTGCCAGGGAGAACACGGCAATGGTTGGCGTGAATGGCATAGTCGCTGTGCCCGAGCCTTCCAATGTACGCAAGGCAGAGGCTGCGGCCCCTCCGAGGGATGTCGTGGCGGCCAGTCCGGCCGCCGATGATGTCGACATCAGCCCGGAAGCCCGGGCCGCTGCCCAGGCGGTGCAGGCGGCACGCCTGCAATCGCCCGGCGAAGACGTCCGTGCCGAGCGGGTCGCGGAAGCGAAACGCAACCTCGAACTGGGCGCGCATCGCGTCCAGGAGGTCGTCAAACTCGTGGCCGCTCGCATGACGAAGCAACTCGTACTGTAGGAACCGTACGCTGAACGACGGCCAGGCATGAAATAACCGTCCCGCGACGCGCCGCTGTCCGCAGGGGGGCAGGCGCGCCGGGGGTCGTGCCGTGTCTGCCGCGAAGATCCGCGCGTTCGAACAAGGACGCGCAGCCGCGCCGCAGACGGCGCCTGGAACCTGTCCCCGTTCTTGTCCGGGGTTTTGAAACGCTGTGCTCTCGAAGGCCTCTGCGGCCGTTATCTGGCTTCGGACGAACGCCGCTGGCGGGGGAAATGAGAAACGCCTGGCGCGGGGCCAGGCGTTTTGCAGACGATGCATCGCGGGGTAGCGCTCAGTACCTTACCCCCATGAGATGGCAGAGGATGTACCGGTCGAGTTCCTCGTAATCGCGCTCCTTGATGAGCTGCGCTTCCAGTTTGCGGTCAAGCGTGGCGACCTTGTCCAGCAGCTTCTTGAACGTGTTGAGGCTGTTGGAGAGGTGCTTCATCGAAACGTTCTGCTTCTGCGTGCGCATGGTTTTGACATCGAGCCCAACCCATTCCCCGTTGCGGCCGTAACCATATTCCTCGAGCACGCGGACCTGGTTGAAGGCCCGGCGGAGGTTGTAGGACCCGAACGATTTGTCCTGGTCGAACTTGAGTCCGCCCTGATCATTGAGATGCACGCTCCAGAGTTTATCGTGGGCGAGGGCATAGCCCATGTCGTCGGAGGGGTCGAGGCCCGCGAGAATGGAATGGGCGGTTTCGACCAGCACGCCCACGCGCGCCGGGTCGCAGGTCATGTAGCCCAGGCCGATGGCGTGGCCGATGGTCGAGATGATCGCGCTGTCCACGGGCTCGTTGGGTTTCGGCTCGACCAGAATCCGCAGCTTGGGATCGTATTCCAGGAAGAGGTTGAACGCCTCGACGATCTGGAGCACTTGCGTGCGGGCATTCTTGGCCTCGCGGATGTAGGTGCCTTCGCGCGCGAGCCACATCACCATGTTCTGCGCCTCGATCGCGTTCTTGATGTCGATGGCGACCTTCGTGCGGTCGATGGCGTACTTGCGGTCGCGGGGATTGTTGCTCGTATACGCCCCGTCGATGGTCTGCGGCGCGAACCACAGGCGCGGCGCGACGAATTCCGCTTTCAACCCTTCGCTGTCGAGCGCGCGCTTGACCGCCCGCGCCTCTTTCATGATCTGCGCATGCGACTTGTTGTCCAGATTCGGCACGACATCGTCGTCATGAAACTGGATGCCCTGGAACCCCATTGCTTTCGCGGCCTTGAACTTCTTGGCCATGGCGATGGGCTTGCGCACTTCCGGCCCGAACGGGTCCGACCCCTCGTCGATGTTCCACGGGCCATACGAGAAACGGTACTTGCCATTGATCTTCGGCATCAGCGTCTCCTCCGTCCGCACGGCGCCGGGATACCGCGAGACAGTCCGAGGACCACCGGCTTCCCCATGCGTGTTGTACACCTGTAAGAAGGGATCAGCATACGGCGCGCGCCAAACCGTTTGCAAGCGAATGCTGAGCGAATGCTGAGCGGGCCGGTGCGGTCCCACCGCGGCCCGTAACCGGACTTGACACCACCCTCGTTCCTCCGCGTACTCTGGAAGACGGCTCCCGGCGCGGCCCTTCTGAGCGCGATGTATTCGACCAGGGCGTTCGCGACCTCTACCGCACCGCTGAGGACGACGGTGTGTTCCACTACACGTTCTTCAACGGCACAAAGCGAAAACGAGGAGATGCGTCATGAACAAGGGCACATGGATCGCCATCAGGAATTGCGTGTTAGGCCCCATCCTCTATTTCATTGTGCTGTGGATTCTGGCGCGGCTGTTTGACGATGTGCGGCCGCTGGCGGTCGCGTTCAGCGTCATGGGGGTCATGATTGTCGATGCCGCACACGAATCGTTCCGCGCAGGGGAGAAGGCCGGGAGCCGTCCGCATACCATCGGCGCATCGCCCTGAACGGGCAGGACACGAGGACATGTTGACATGGCGCAGGCAGTCAGGACGCTCGGCGTGATTGCCGCGGTCCTTTTTGCAGCGGCGCCGCACATCCAGGCCGTCGCGGTCGACGACGGGCCCCAGACGTTCACCTATCGCGGCATTCGACCCGACGATCCCCTGGGACGGGTGGGTCTCCGCAACCCGGAGCGGGGCTGGCACATCGAGACGGTGGTCGCCCAACCGCCGGGCGGACCGCTCCGGGGTTCCGCGGCGCACCTCCGAACGACGCTGCCGGCGGCGTATTCGGATCTGTGGTGGACCGATCGCGACGGCCGCTACGGCATCATCCTGCTCGGGCCGATCGAGCTCGCCCGGTAACGAAGACTCCGGGCGTGCGGTCAGCAGTTGGTGCGGATCTCGAGCTGGTAGAGCTGGGCAAACGTCTTCGCGTGGCGGCCGAAGTCGCCGCACCACACCACCGGATGCGGGCCGGGGTAGATCGAACAGATGTCGTCGACGTTGTCCATGCGGGCCAGCACGCGCGTGGCACATCCGCCGCTGGGCGGACACTGGGGCGAATCGATGATGTCGCCGCACCAGGCGTCGAGGCGGTTTTCGTCGCGGTGGTACTTGGCGAGGGTGATCCGTTCGCCCGCGGGCCAGTCCACGTCAAGCGCGAGCGTCTTGGGCATCTGGTGGAAGAAGGGCCGCAGGGCGTAGGGCGCGTCCTTCGCGTCCGGTCCGTGCAGTTTTGTCGTGCAGGTGCAGTGTGAGGCGAAATACAGGTTTTCCTCGGTGTCGAATTCCGGATTGTGCTGAAACCCGCCCCGGCCGAAGAGGTTTGCGCCCAGCATCAGGGAAAGCGACGCGTTGAGGTCGTTCTCGCAACCGCAGGGCACCAGCGCGCCGTTGTTGATCGAGAAGCTGAGGCAGGGTTTGCGGTGTTTCAGAAACAGGCACTCGATCGTGATGGCGTCGGCGTCGTACTTGTCCATGAGGGCGAGAACGGCGGCATGCGCGCGGACGGCGTCCAGAAACGCGTTTTTTTCAAGGCCGGTGACGTTGTCTGCCCGCCGGCGCACCGCGGCCGCCAGGCGCGTCATCTCCGGCGTGATCTCCGTGGCGTCGTAGAGGTCGTTGAAATAGCCCGCGGGCACGCCGTGAACGGGCAGATCAAAGAACTCGACGTGGTCGTCGGCCTCTTTTTCGAGGCGTCCCGAGACCCGCAACAGCCGGCTCTGGGCCATGCGGGTCTTGGCGTGCACGGCGCGCAGTCCGCGTTCAAGGGCGTCCCAGTGTTCGATCGAGTGGATGTACTGCAGTCCCTTTTCGGTGCGGAACCGCTCGGGCGGCAGCTGGTGGTTCGCGCCGAGGGGATGATAGAGGATGATCGGCCCGTCATAGGCGTCGAGGATCGGCACGATTTTCGCGCTGAACGAGTTCCAGAAGTTGAACAGCAGGAGCGCCTCGGGTTTGTTCGCGGTAATGTCCGCGATGAACGCCTGGATGCCCGCGTCGGTATAGATGGGGGCGCGGTCCAGTTCGAGGGCGATGCTGAGGCCGCGCGTCATGTCCGCGAGCCGCTGCTCGAAGGTGGCCTGCTGGGCTTCCGGCTCGAACTGGTTGCCCGGCCAGGTGAACCACTGGTGCGTGCTCCACGAATCCTCGCATTTCCCCTCGAGCACCACTTCCCTGGGGGGATAGAAGAAG
This sequence comes from Candidatus Hydrogenedentota bacterium, assembly GCA_012719295.1. Classification (GTDB taxonomy): domain Bacteria; phylum Hydrogenedentota; class Hydrogenedentia; order Hydrogenedentales; family SLHB01; genus UBA2224. Next base: position 17,262 of record JAAYAQ010000432.1, read on the forward strand.
GCGCCCCGCACCCGCGCGGGATGCTTGGCGCGCGGCGCGGCAAGCAGGGTTGACGTATCGGCCGCGTGTGCCCGTGTCAGCATCCCCGAAGCCATCAGGGCCGCCGACGAGATCATGAAAGTCCGGCGATTCAGTTCGTGTGTCATGGGCTCACCCTCCCCGGATGGTTCACCGCGTTGCGATTCCTGTATGCCATGGTTGATGCCGCGCGCCTACTGTGCCTGCGCGGACGGCTTGTCCCGGTGCCAGATCTTGTTGACGATCTTCCACGCCCCGTCGATTTTCACCAACGAGAGGTAATCGGTGTAATGGGCGCTGGGCCAGTTGAGGTCCGTCTTGACCACGGCGGCCCGGCCGGTTATGTCGATGGACACGATTGTGTTGACGCGGCCCGCGGGATCGGGCGCGTCGCCCCGCGTATACACCACCCATTCCTGAAACGGTTCCCATTCCTGAGCGCCGTCGCTGGTGGTGCCGATGACACTGGCCTTCGGATGGAAGGCCTTCCGCAAAGCCGCTTCGTCATACTGGATGATGCCGTCGAAATAGAGCTGAATCACCGCGCGGATCGCGTCTTCGTCGGCCTCTTCCTCCGATGCCGTTTCGCCGGATGCCGCCAGCAGGATTCCGCCCGTAACCGCCAGCGCGCACACCAGCGCCCAATGCATGAGTTTCATGATTTCGTCCTCCGTAGGCTGTGGTACCGCTTCCGCGTGCCGCGCGGGCGCCCTTCTCATTGTGGCCGATTCGTCCGGCCGGCGCAACCGCCCGGATTCTTGTCGCGGCAGACGCAAATCGGTACCATGTGCTCGCTGCAACGCATGGAAGGAGCTCAATCATGTTCGCTGTGTTACTGGTTCTTGTGTCGGGCGCCACGATTCAGGTGGAGGCGCCCGCGTTCGCGCGCCCGTGGGACAAGGCGCCCGCGCAATTCGATATCACGGAATTTGGCCCCGGCGTCATGGCCCGCGTGCTCGACGCAAGCACCGGTCAGGAACTCCCCGCCAAGGTGCAGCAGCAATTCGATAAGCGCTATGTCTACTGGATCCGCACGGACGACGGGTCGCGCCCGGCCCCCTATACCATCGAAACGGAGGCGGCCCCCGCCGCGATGCCCGTGTTTGTCGGGGCGGGCGACATGCTGGCCTACGGCCGCTACGGCGTCACGGCCGACCTCGGCGTCGGCCTCTGGGCGACCGCCATGCCCATCGACTGGGACGATGACGGCGACTGGGATCTCCTCTACAGTTGCCAGGACAAGCCCCAGGGCGGCGTCTACCTCTACATCCAGGAAGCCAAGAACGTTTTCCGGCAGGTCAAGCGGCTCGCCGACGGGGTGTGGTACTGCGCGCTGGCCGACATGAACGGCGATGGCGAGGAAGACCTTCTCGGCGGCGAACAGTGGTGGGAAAGCGTGCGCGACCCCGCGGGCTGGACCCGGCACGACGGCCCGTTCAAGAAACCCGAAGGACGCATTCGGGCGTTTCTTTCGCGCCAGGTGGACTGGGACGGCGACGGCCTCCTCGACCTCATCCGGGCCGCCGGCGACTGGGAGGAATACGGCTGGGACCGGGCGTTCGACGAGACCGGCAACTGGACGCGCGGCCCGCTCCACGGCTACCTCTGGTTTCACAGGAACACCGGCACGAACGCCAGCCCCGTCTATGCCGAAGGCGTCCGCCTCGAAGCCGACGATACCCCTATTGACGTCTACGGCAACCCGTGCCCGTCCATCGCGGACTGGGACAACGACGGCGATCTCGACCTCCTCTGCGGCGAGTTCCGCGACGAGTTCACCTATTTCGAAAACGTGGGCACGCGGACCAACCCGCGTCTCGGCCCGCCGCAGCCCGCCATGACCCGCGACGGCCGCCTCACGATTGACCTGTGCATGATGAATCCGCTGCCGTGCGACTGGAACGGCGACGGCCGGGTCGATCTCGTCGTCGGGCAGGAAGACGGGCGCGTCAGCGTCATCATCAATCTCGGGGTCACCCGCGGCGCGCCCCTGTTCGCCGGGGAATTCTTCCTGAAAGAGATCGATCCGCCGGTCAAGTCCGGCGGACTGGTCACCCCTTGGCTCGACACCGTCACCGGCGAGCTGTACTGCGGTAATACGGCGGGCTACATCGAGCTGTTCCGCGTGCGCGACGGGGCCTACCTCGAGGGGCAGTACCTGCGCGAGGCGCGCGTGCCGTTCCGCATCGAGGCGGGCTACAACCTCAGCATCCAGGGCCCCGCCGAAGAAAAATGGGGGTATACGGTCCCCTGCCTGGGCGACCTCAACGGCGACGGCCAGAACGAGATTGTCTACAATTCGATCGTCGGCCGCATCGAACGGCTCCACCTTCAGCGGGTCGGATTGGTGACGCGCGAACCCCTCCGCGTCGCGTGGCCCGGCGACCCGCCGTATCCCGCCTGGAACTGGTGGAAACCCGAGCCGGACCACCTCGTCGTCCAATGGCGGACCCGGCCCAACGTGCTTGATTACGACGCCGACGGCCGCCAGGACCTTATCGCCGTCGATCACGAGGGGTATCTCGCTTTCTACCGCAACGCGGGAGACGTTCTCGAACCCGGGAAACGCGTCTTTCTCGACGAAAAGGGCGAACCGCTGCGGCTGAACGATGGCGAAGGCGGCAAGAGCGGACGCGCCAAGTTCCATCTCGCCGACTGGGACGGCGACGGCGATCTGGATCTCATCCGCAACACGAAAAACACGGGCTGGTTCGAGAACACCGGCGAGAATCGGTACACGTGGCGCGGCGATTTCCCCGTCCGCGTGCTGGCCGGCCACACAACCGCGCCCCAGGTGGTCGACTGGAACGCCGACGGCACGATGGACCTGATCGTCGGCGCGGAAGACGGCCACATCTACTGCTATCACCGGGCCGCGCTGGACGAGCCCGGCAAACTCGACGCGGTCAAGGAATAGCCGCCCGGGGTCAGCTCGCGACGTAGGCGTCGATGGCGGCGCGGATGGTCTGGAAAATCCAGGCGCGGCGCGTGTCGTCGGTCTCGAGGATGGTCACGCGGAACCCGTCGTGGCTGCTCTGGAATCCCGACAACGGCACCACGACGATTCCCGTGGCGCCCATGAGGTAATACACGAACCGGCGGTCCGGGGGAACGCCTTTCACCATCTCCTCGATGCGGCGGCGCACCGGTTCGTTGTCGATCCGCAGCGTCTGATGCTCGTTGAGAACGCCCGGTTTGAACATGATGGTGATATAAAACGCCCCGCTGGGCTTGGTGACGATGACCGCGTCGCATCCCCGGAACGCATTCACGACCTCATCGGCGCGTTGGTCAAACATGGCCGCGCGCCGGCTCAGGTGCGCGGGATAGCGCGGGTCGCCCATGACGCGGGGAATCGACATCTGCGGCAGCGTCGTTGAACAGACCTCGAGGCGTTTCGCCGCGACGAGGCTGTCGACGTAGCGCGCGAAGTTCTCGTCGCGGTGTTTGTTCAGCACTTCGAGCCAGCCGCAGCGCGAACCCGGCCAGGGATACTCCTTGCTGATGCCGCGCATGGCCAGGGCCGGCACATCCCCGATCCATTCGCTCATGTGCATGCGCGGGTTGCCGTTGTAGACGATGTGCACATAGATCTCGTCGGCAATGACAAACAGGCGGTGTTCGCGGGCAATCCCGGCGATTTCCTCGAGGATCTCGCGCGGATACACCGCGCCGGTGGGGTTGTCGGGCGACAAGAGCAGGATTCCCGCAATGGAGTCGTTGTATTTGACCTTGTTCCGGATGTCGTCCACATCGGGGAGCCAGCCATTGTAGGGGTCGAGCTCGTAGGTGACGTGGCTGTAGCCCGAATGCGCGGCTTCCGCCGAGGAATGCGTGCTGTACGCCGGCGACGGTCCCAAGACCCGCGCTTCACGCCGCAGAAATCCGTAGACTTTCGCTACGGCGTCGCCCAGACCGTTGAAAAAGATGATGTCGCTGGTGTTTACCTGCACGCCGCCGGGGCGCTCGTTCACGAGGTCGGCCAGAAACCGGCGCGTCTGCGGCACGCCCGCCGTATCGCAATACCCCCACGATTTCGGGTCGTCGAGGAGCTCCTTGATGATGTCGCTCATCCAGTCGGGCACCCGTTCGCCTTTTTCGATCGGGTCGCCGATGTTCTCCCACGTGATGGGCTGTCCCAGGTCGCGGATCTCATGCGCCACCGCCACGATCTCGCGGATGGCGTAACTCAGGTTGGCCGCGCCTTCATGTACAATGTTGCGTCGCACGAATCGGTAACTCCCGGCAATCCGCTGGTTGGCCCGTTCCCGCCGGCGCCCTGCGCGCGGCGTGGGTGCTTCGGATTCCCGTATAGATGATCCCCGGGGTATGCGCAATGTTCCACGCCACCTCCCGGGGGGCAGGAGAATGTAAGCTCCGATCATACGGCTCCGGCCTGCCCGATGCAAGAACCCGGCCCCGCGGGAACGCCAACCGCAGGATCTGCTTCCGCGCGCGGGCCGCGCCGGTTTTGTAGCGCAGGCGTCTCGCCTGCATCCGACCCGCTTCCGCGCGCCGTTGCCCGTTGCAATCCGGAGGTTTATGGGATACTATGGGACCATCGGGAGCAGGAACGCTGAAGAGGGATTTCATGCGAACGAACGGAGATGAACGGAGACGCTATCCGCGCAGCCGCCGCGCCCTGCCGCAGATTGTGCAGGATGACGGTCCCGGTGTGCTCAACCACGTCGACAACATCAGCGCCAACGGCGTGTTGTGTCACACCGTACGTCCCATTCCGCTGATGACCAAAATGAGCATCGCCCTGGATCTCCCGAAACCGCAGAACCGGCGCATCGAGTGTGAAGGCGTCGTGGTGCGGTGCGATCCGCATGAGGTCGGCGATGACCGTTTCAAGGTCGCCATCCTCTATACAAAAATCAACGAGGATGATCAGCGCGCCGTCGAAGAACTCGTCGCCCAGGAGATGGAAGAAGCCGGCGCCGAGTAGCGGGCCGCCGCGTGGTCCGCGCCAGTCCGGAGGGTAAGGTGGCCCGCCGCGATATCCGCAGCCTTGACCGTTCCCTGTTCGTCTTCTGCATGGCCGTGCTGAGTCTCACGGTGGCGTATCCCGCCGCGCGCCTGCTGATGGTGGCCGTGTTCGGCTGGGCGCACGAGGCGATCGCACACAACCCGGGCCGGGCCGCGATCATCAACACCGCGGTGATGTCGTTCGCCACGGTCGTTACGTCGGGGATAGTGGGCTCGGCCCTGGCGTTTCTGCTGACCCGCTACACCTTCCCGGGCCGGCGCATCCTGGCCGGGCTGGCCTATATGCCGTTTACGCTGCCGCCGCTGGTCGGCGTTCTGAGTTTCTACTACCTGGTGGGCCTTGACGGGCTCCTGCCGCGGTTCTGCGAACAGCGCCTGGGCATCGGCGGCCTGGCCCTGCGCGGCCCCTGGGCGATCCTGCTGGTGCACACCTATTCGTTTTACGTCTATTTCTACGCGATGATCGGCGCCGCGCTCGAAACGGTCGATGTGTCGCAACTCGAGGCCGCGCGCACGCTCGGGGCGGGCCGCTGCCGCGTGTTTTTCCGGGTGATGATGCCCATGCTCAAACCCGCCCTGCTCGGCGCCGCCCTGCTCACGTTCATGTCGTCGGGGGCGTCGTTCAGCGCGCCGTACATCTTCGGCAACCGCTATCCCATGCTGAGCGTCGAGATCTTCCATGAACGCACCCAGTTCAACGACGCCCGCGCCGCCACGCTCACCGCGGTGCTCGCCGCCCTGTCGCTGCTGGGCGTGCTCGTGTTCCGTTCGCGGCGGCGCGCCGCGGGAGGCGCCTCGAAAGGCGTGCGCGTGCCGCTCCGGTCGCGCGCGGGCCGCGCGGCCGCCACCGTGACCGCGGCGCTGTGCATGGCGGTGATCCTGATGCCCCACCTGGCCATCCTGTGGCTGTCGCTGGTGGACCACCGCGCCTGGCACACCGAGCTCGTGCCGACCGCCTTTACCTGGGCCAACTACCGCGCGATCTTCACGTCAGCGCAGGATTTCGCGCCGATTCGCAACAGCCTCTGGATGAGCGCCCTCGCCGCGGGCGCCTGTCTGCTCGTGGCGCTGCCCGCTGGATACCTGATCGGACGCGGACGGCCCGGCGCGGCGTGGGTGAACCTCCTGGTGATGATCCCCTGGGCATTGCCGGGCACCGTGACCGCGATGAACCTCATCCTGGCGTTCAATCATCCGCGTTTCTCGCTGGTCGGCACCGTCTGGCTTCTGCCCCTGGCGTATTTCATCCGCAATGTGCCCCTGCTGACGCGGATTTCGACGGCGGCCGTCGAACCGTTCGACGCGACGCTGCTCGAGGCAGGCCAGACCCTGGGCGGCTCGCGGTGGTTCTGTTTCCGGCACATCGTGCTGCCGCTCCTGGTTCCCGCGATCGCCGCCGGCGCCGCCCTGGTGTTCGCCACCTGCCTGGGCGAGTTCGTGGCGTCTATTCTGCTTTACGCACCCCGCAACATCCCCATTGCCGTGCAGATCGACACGATGCGGCGCGGCGCGGCGGGTCTCGGCCCGGCATTCGCCTACAGCGTCCTGCTGATGGTTCTCGTGGCCGGTACATTTGTGTTGTCGCGGCGGTTTACGTCGCGCGTGTTTTGATGCGGCGTCCCCGTCGCCGTCGTGGCCGTTTGGAAAGGAGTTTTGCCGTGAGTGCTGCACTGCTGATGGAGGCGATTGTGGCGGTGGCCGCGTCGATGGCCGCCGCGGACGCGCCGGAGGGGTCCTGGTCCGCCGCGGCCGGGCAATTCGCCCTGGGGCCGGTGCCCGCGCAGGTCGAGCTGCGCTCCATGCTTTGCGAACATCTCGTGCAACGCAGTTGCGAGGCGCTTGACCGCGCCGCGGAACGCCGCACCGCCGCGATCGATGGCGGCGCGTGGCAGGCCTGGCGCGACGATGTCCGGAACCGCGTGCGCGACGACCTCGGCGAGATTCGTTTCGGCCCCGGCGGCCCGGAACTCAACGTGCGCGCCGTGTCGCGCCACGAGCAGCCGCAGTACGTCGTCGAGAATGTCCTGTTCGAGTCGTTGCCCGGCTGGGACGTCAATGCCTCGGTGTACCTGCCGGTTGCGGAGGCGTTTCCGCCGCCGTGGCCCGCGGTGGTGATTCCCGTCGGGCACAGCGCCAAGACCCGGGAGAGCTACCAGGTGCCCGCGCAGGTCTTCGCGCGCCTGGGCTATGTGGCCGTCACCTTCGATCCGCCCGGCATGGGGGGCGAAAAACAGGCCGGCAACGACCATTTCCGGGACGGCGTACGCTGCTATCTGACGGGCCACTCGTCCAACCGGTATTTCATCGCCGATGCCCTGCGCTGCATCGATTATCTCGCCACGCGGGACGACGTTACGCTGGCCCGGGGCGTGGGCATCACGGGCGTCAGCGGCGGCGGGTATACGGCCATGTTCGCGGCGCTGCTTGACGACCGCATCCGCTGCGTGGGGCCCGCGTGCTGCGCCGTGCCGAACGCCCTGCATCCGGTCATCGACGTGTATGCCCCCTGCGCGGAGACCATCGCCGCCGGACGCTTCGAATACTACGACGACGTCGATGTGCTGGCGGCCGCCGCGCCTACGCCCATGCTGCTCATGGCCGGCGCACAGGATGAGGTCTTCAAGATCGAGTGGGGACACGACATCGCAGCGAAAGTCCGCGCATGTTATGCCGCCGCCGGCGCCGCGGACGCGTTCGCCTTCTTTGTGGACCCGGGCGGCCACGCCTACACCGTCGGCATGGCCCTCGAATTCGCGAAATGGCTCGACCGGTTTGTCCGCGGCACCCCCAACCGCGAATTGCCGGACCTCCGCCCCGGCGACTTCGAGCTGCTCGACCCGGCGCTCCTCGCCTGCGGGCCACGGCAGGAGGCAAACATGTTCACCCTCAACCGCGCGCTCGCCGAGCAGCTGCGCACGAACCGGTCCGGACTGCCCATACCCGAGGCCGTGCGCCAGCTCGTGCACGCGGAACGGGTGACGGCGCCCGCCGCGACGGCGGGGCCGCTCTCGCTGGCCTGGTTTCATCACGTCCAGGAGATTCTGCTCTCGCCCGAACCCGGCATCGCCCTTCCCGCAACCTGTCTTGTCCCCGCGAAAGAAGACTGGCGCGGCGGCGCGGTGCTGTACTTCGATGACGGCGGCCGCTGGGACGCGCTCCGCACGCACGGGATGCTTGCCCGCATGGCCGGATTCATCCAGGAAGGCGCGGACGGGCCCGCCGTGCTCACCGTCGACTTGCGCGGATGGGGCGATTCCGCCCCCGCCGACCTGCCCTACGATCTCGCGGGCTGGGGCGGGCGGGACCGGTGGATTGCGTACGTGTCCGCGGGGCTCGGCGACCCCGTGCTGGCCATGCGAATCCGCGACGGCCTCGCGGCGCTGGCGTATCTGCGTACGCGGCCCGGGGTCGACCCCGCGCGCATCGTCGTTGGCGGGAACGGCATGGGCGGTGTCGTGGCAGTGCACGTGGCCGCGGCCGGCGGCGGCGTGGCCGGGGTGTTTTCCCTGAACGGGCTCGCGACGTTCGAGTCGCTCGCCACGGATCCCGACTACAGGTGGCCGCAGGAAGCGTTCCTGCCGGGCGTGCTCCGGCACTACGATCTGCCCGAACTGGTCGCGTCGCTGTCCATGCCCGTGCTGCTCGCCAATCCCCTCGACGCGCGGGGCGCGCCTCTCGGACCCGATGCCGCCGCCGCCGTGTATCGAGCGGCCCTCGAAGCCAATGCCGCGTGCGCGGTTGTCTCCGGCGAGCCCGCCAGCGCCGCCGAGGCGTTTGTACAGAGGCTCTTCGGAGGGTAAGTCCCGGGCCAACGGCGCCGCTTGCCCCTGTGGCGGCGCTCCCATGACCTGCCGGGCGGGAATCTGGTATGGTGAAACAGCCAGTCAGGTCCAGCGAAATTTTCTGAATCAGGCGGAGACCGGAATGCGGAGGATTGTCATGTCCCGTTTCAGCATCGTTGCATTGTGTTTTCTGCTCGCGGCCATGGGCGTTGGGGCCATCGAACTCGACCAGAGCCCCGCGGTCACGGGCGAATGGGGATACCGGCCCGCGCCGGAGGCCACGCCCGCGGTCAATCCGCCGGGATTCACCTGGCGCCCGTGCCCGGATGCCGCCGCGTATCATCTGCAGGTGGCCGCCGATGAGACCTTCGAGACCATCGCTTACGAAAAACGCGACATCTCCTGGTCGGCCCACTGCCCCCCGGTCACCTTCGCGCCGGGCGGCTACTACTGGCGCTATGCGGCGCTCGACAAGGCGGACCAGCGCACGGAATGGAGCACGGTGCGCGCGTTCACCGTGAACGCGGAAGCCGTTGCGTTCCCGCTGCCCCCCACGACGGAGCTCATCGAGCGCATGCCCGCGGACCATCCCCGCCTGTTCTTTCGCTCCGAAGACCTTCCCCGGCTTCGCGAGCTTGCCCGCGGTCCGTTGGAAGCGCCTTACGACGCGCTCGTAAAATCCGCGGACGCGCTGATGGCCAATCCGCCCGACACCAGCGAGCCGCCGTTGTATCCTGAAGGCACAAAACGCCTCAGCAACGAGTGGAAGAAGATCTGGTGGGGCAACCGGGTGCGCACCCAGAAACTGACCGACGGCGCGGCCACCCTGGCGTTCGTGTACCGCCTGACGGGCGATGAACGCTATGGCCGGGCCGCGCGCGAGCTCCTGCTGGCGTTTGCCCAGTGGGACCCCAAGGGCTCGACCAACTACCGCTACAACGACGAAGCGGCCATGCCGGGGCTCTATTATCCTTCGCGCGCCTATTCGTGGGTGTACCCGCTGTTGTCCGAGGCGGACCGCGCAAGCATCGCCTCCGTCATGCGCATCCGCGGGCAGGACTGTTTCGACAGCCTGCAGCGCAGTCCGCATCTGTGGCGGCCGTACAACAGCCATCACAACCGCGCATGGCACTGGCTGGGCGAGGTGGCCATCGCGTTTCATGGGGAGTTCCCGGAAGCGGACCCCTGGCTGGAATACGCGATGACCATCCTGTGCACCACGTATCCGGTCTGGAACGACGCCGACGGCGGCTGGCACGAAGGCCTGGCCTACTGGTCGAGCTACCTGGGCCGCTTTGCCTACTGGGCCGACGTCGTGAATGCCGCGTTCGGCATCGACGTCTACGACCTGCCGTTCTTCAGCAATGTCGGCAATTACGGCCTGTACCTGATGCCACCCGGCACGGCGCATGGCGGGTTCGGCGACCAGACCACCACCATGAAATCCAGCAACATCGCCGATCTGATGGCGGTTTTTGCCGCGGGCGCCAACAACCCGTACTGGCAATGGTACGCGGACGTGCACCACGCCGATGTCGGCGGCGGCTACGCCGGCTTCCTGCGCCGGGCCCGAGCCGTAAAGCTCGAAGCGAAACCGCCCGCGGATCTCCCTGGGTCAATTCAGTTCCGCAAGACGGGCCTGGCCGTCCTGAACACCAACCTGCTTGACGGCACACACAACGTGCAGCTCCATTTCAAGAGCAGCCCGTTCTTCGGGCGGCAAAGCCACGGCTATAACGCCAACAACGCGTTTCTGCTCAATCTCGACGGGCAGCCCGTATTTGTCCGCAGCGGACGCCGCGACGTCTACGGCAGCCCCCATCACAAGGACTGGATGTGGCATTCCCGCTCCGACAACGCGATCCTCGTCAACGGCGAGAGCCAGATCAAACACTCGGCCGAGGCGCGCGGCGAACTCATCGCCTTCTACACCTCGCCGGCGCTGGATGTTGTGGCGGGCGAAGCCAGCGCCTCATACGAGAACCTTGATCTCTGGAAACGCCGCATCGTCTTCTTCAAACCCCACGGGTTTCTCATCCACGATGTGCTGAGCGCGCCCGAACCAAGCCGGTTTCAGTGGATGCTCCACACAAAAGGGGCGATGACCATCGAGGGCAACCGCGTGTCGTGGGAAGGCGCGCCCGGCCGGGTCGATGTCGATTTCGCGTATCCGGCCGATCTCGCCATCACCCAGACCGGCCAGTACGAGCCGCCGCCCGCGGAATGGACCGGCTGGGACCTCGGCGAATGGCATCTGACCGCCGAGCCGCGCGACAGCGCGGCGCAGCAGGAGTTCGTCACGTTTGTCGCCGTTCAGGGTGCGCATGCGGCCATCGACGCCGCCCAGTCGGCCCTGCCCCGTAAGGTCACGGTGTCCCTGCCCGAAGGTTCGGCCGCCGTCACGTTTGAAGAGGCCGCGATGACGGTGGCGCTTCCGGGCGCCGCGCCCCAGACGTTCACCGAAACCCGGTAGCAGGCCCTGCCCGATACGGGCGCCGGCGCCTATTTGCGCAGAAGACCGGCTGCGGCCTGCTGCGCGTCGACGACCGCCAGCGCGGTCATGTTGACGATATCCGCCTCGTTGAACCCGCCGTATTGCATGATATGGACGGGCTTGTTCATGCCGAGCAGGATGGGGCCGATCGCCTCGGCGCCGCTGAATTTCTGGGCCAGCTTGTAGCCCGCGTTGCTCGAGTTGAGGCACGGGAAGATGAGGATGTTCGCCCCCCCCGCAAGGCTCGAAAACGGAAAACTCTCCTGGAGCAGCTCGGGGGAAATGGCGATGTCGGCCTGCATCTCGCCATCGATCAACAGGCCCGGCGCGCGTTCCCGCACCAGTTCCACGGCGCGGCGCATCTTCTCGGCTTCGGGCGCCTGGGCGCTGCCAAAATTGCTGAACGAGACCATGGCGATCCGCGGATCGAGCTCGAATCCGCGCACTTCGTTCGCGCAGAGGATGGCGATGTCGGCCAGCTCCTCCGCCGTGGGATTGATGGTCACGGAGACGTCGGCGAAACAGTAGACCTGGTCCCGGATAGCGAGCATGGTCATGCCCGCAACGCGGCTGACGTCAGGCCGCGCGCCGATGATCTGGAGGGCGGGCCGCAAGGTGTCGGCGTAGCTCGTCGTCAGCCCGGCCACCATGCCGTCGGCCTCGCCCAGGTGCACCATCATCGCGGCGAAATAGTTGCGCAAGATCATCAGCTCATGCGCGAGCGGCAGGGTGACGCCCTTGCGCTGGCGCATGCGGTAGAACTCGTGTTCGTACCGGTCGTGGCGCTCGGTCGTCCGGGGGTCGATCACTTCGACTGCTCCGTCAAAAACGACGCCGGCCTCTTCGGCCATGGCCTCGATGCGCTCGGGGGGGCCGAGCAGCACGGGCGTCGCCATCCCCTCGTCGAGGATGGTCTCGCAGGCCTTGATCACGGGCAC
>JAAYAQ010000074.1 GCA_012719295.1 Candidatus Hydrogenedentota bacterium
GCAAACCCGTCGCGGTTCACTTGCCCACCGGATAGGCCTTCGTAGTGGCGAGCGACGAGGCGCCCGGCGCGGAAGCCGCGTCCGCCGCCTTAAGCCACGCGGCTTTGCCGTTGTGAGGAACAAGCGGGTGCGAGGGCGCGTCGAACCACTTTCGGCGGAAAGTCTCGTCAAGCTTGTCGCGCACCGGGAACCCGCCCGTGAACATTTCCCGCAGATGGCTCCGTTCCGGTTCCCAGTGGGACAGCGAACGGTAGTAGGCTTGCCGAAGATACGCCTCCTCCATCGGCACCTCGTCTCCATCGGGCAACGGCGTGCTCTTCGAGATTGCGGACCGCGCCTCGGCGCTTCCCGGCGCCGCGCCCCAGCGCAATTCCGGCGGATGATTCGGGTCGAAGGAGAGATCGTACAGGCGCCGCTCGACATCGAGCAGCGACAGGCGCACCGGCTGCCCCGCCGAATTGGTATAGTGAAACACGGTCTCGGCAAAAACGCGTTTCTTGGCGCGGAGCAGCGCATCCGCCAGGTCGGCGTGCGTCCAGATGGCGTGTTTGTTCAGGTCGTCGAGGTGCACGTCTTCCGCATTCAGATCAAACCACCGGATCGCGTTGTCGAGGTCTTCAGCAAGCGCGAAGTACCTGCCCCGGCACTCGGTATCGATGAAGGCGGTGGCGTACTGCGCCCAGCGCCCGCCCGCGGTATACACGTTGCCGCGAGCGCTGTCTTCCGGGAACGCGATGGGACCGTTCGCGTTGACGTCGCGCCAGCCGTCCTGGACGCGCCGCTCGCGCTCCTGCAGGAAGGCGAGCATCTCGGCCGCGAAGGCCTGGATGTCGCGGGCCGGATCCAGCCGCTGCCCGGCACGGAGCCGGAACCGGATAAACTGGTGAAAGCTGTCGATAGCCATCGGGCCGTCGACGATCTGCTGGGTAGCCGCGAGTTCTTCCATCCGGTCGTACTGTTCCGTGGAATACCCGAATTCCTGCATCTCGCTGTCAGTGCGGCGGCGTACACGGCGAACCGCGCCATTCTCGTCGACTTCCGCAATGGGCCAGCGGTACATGCGGAAGCCCCGGAAACAGCCGGCGTATTCCCCGCCCGGCGAGCCTGAACGTCTCGGCGTGATACCGGAGACCGAGTTCAACCCGTTGAACGCATAGACGTCACGCGAGGGTGCGGTGGTCGCATCCAGAAAACGCGGTTCGCCATAGGGGGTGATGTCGGCCAGCAGCAGCACATGGCCGTCAAGGTAATACATGCACCCGGGAACGAGCGAGTCCCGGCGGATGGCCACGGGCACCGTATCGGACTGCTCGGAGCGGTCCCGGTTCAGCTCGACGCGGAAGTTACCGGTGCACGTGCCGGTGAGGGCGTCGCGCATGAACCGGTCCACCGAATCATAATGCAGCGAGTTCATCTCGCCCACCGGATACGTATAGTCGGCGGTGCGGACGTCGCCGCCGTCGCAGGCGCGCACGTAGCTGAACATCCAGGGCAGGGCGCGCCGGTAGGCGTAATACGTGCTGAGGGACACCGTGAGCTTCGCGCAGTCGAGCACGCCGTGCATCGCGCGCAGGGTGCCGGGCTCGAGCTGGCCGTTGCACCCTTCCCCCGCAAACTCGGGCTCGAGCAGCAGATTCATCTCGGGGTCGGTCAGGATCCGTTCAATGCGGGCAAGGCGTTGCGTCTCGTTGCCCCCGGTCTTTGCCTTGTAGATGTGCTGAATCCATTGCGCGAAATGGCGGGTCTCCGCGAGCGTCCATTGCCGCCGGATCGGCCACGCGCCGCGCTCGGAATGAATCGTCGGCGGATTCGGATCCGCCGCGAACGCGGCCGCCGAAAGCAGGCCCAGGCACGCGCACAACACAAACAGAGACCGTCTCAGAGCGCGGAAACATACCGCCGCGGGTCGCGATTGATTCACAGGCGTTTCCCCTTCACGTCGTCAATGGCGCCGCTGATACCGCCGCCTCTCGGCCCGAGGCGCCTTCTTCTTCTTCGCGGGTTGTTCAGACTCTTGCGCAGCGGCGTCCGTAAACGTCCAGGCGCCTTCACCCCGGGAATCACCGCGGAGCTCCGGCACGGCCCCTGCGCTGCTCTCCAGCGGACTCGTTTCACTGCCAGGCGTCTGCAGCTCCGCCGTGCCCGGCGCGGCCGAAGCCGGTTCCGCCGGCGTGTCCGCGGCCGCCGCGGCGACCTCGGCGGCCGGCGCCGAATCCTGGACCCATTTGCCGACTTGCGCGTCCAGCTTGTCGCGGATCGGATACCCGCTGGTGAACATTCCCCGCAGGCAACTCATTTCCGTTTCGCGCTGGCCCAGGGAACGGTAAAACGCCTGCCACCGGTAGCCGTCTTCCATGGCCACCCGGGCGCCTCCAGGGACCGGCGTGAAGGTCTCCGGGGCCGACGCGCGCTCCTCGCTCCCCTCCGGCGCGCCCCAACGCAGTTCCGGCGGATGGTTCGGGTCAAACGACAGGTCGTACAACCGCTGCTCGATATCGAGAAGCGTCAGGGTCACCTTGTTGCCGGCGGAATTCGTATATTCCATGCTGTGCTCGGCGAAGATGCGGTTCTTCTCGGCCAGCAGCGCCCTGGCAAGATCCGACTGGCTTTGAATCTCGTACTTTTCGAGACCCGTCAGCTCGACGAACGACGGAACAAGCCCGTACAGCCGGATCGCATACTCCAGCCAGTCCGCCAGATAGAAGTACTTGTTTCTGCGGTCGACATCAGACGAGGGAGAACTCCAGGTCTCCCAGCGGCCGAACGCCTGGAAGATATTCTCATCCGGAAGCTCCTCGGGATACGTGATGCCGCCGTTCGCACGCACATCGCGCCAGGCATCCTGTATAAAGGCCTCGCGCGAGACGTACACCTCGAGAATCTCGTCCGCGTACTGCTCCATGAATTTGAGCGGCGAGATGGAGTCCACGGTCTTCATGCGCAGGCGGATCAGGTCATGAAAGCTCTGCGGTTTCAGGTCGCCCTCGGTGATGCTCTGCGTGGTGTAGATCTCGCGGATGATCTCGTATTGCTCGGTCGAGAAGCCAAACTCCTTCATCTCCTCGTCGGTACGCCGCCGCACACGGATCACGCGTCCGCGGGAGTCGGTTTCCGCGATGGGATAGCGCAACACGCGCAACCCCTGGAAACAGCCGTTCCACGGGTTGTCCGGATCGGTGCCCCGCGGCGTGATGCCCGACACCGTGTTCATCCCGTTGTACGAGAAGATGTCGCGCGTGATCGTCGTGCTGCAATTTAAGAAGTACAGTTCGCCGTATTCCGAGACGTGCGCCAGCAGCAGGCAGTGTCCGTCGACGTAGTTGATGCACCCGGGAAGCAGGTAGGTCCGGTTGATGGCCACCGGAACCGTGTCCGACAGCTCCGCCCGGCGCTCGTTGAGGTTCACACGGTAGTTGCCCGAGATAAACCAGCCCACCGCGTTCTTGAAGAACTCGCCCACCGACCGGTACTCGAAGCTGTTGACGCTGCCCACCGGGATGTTCGAGGGCGACGTCCGGATATCGCCCTTGCCCGACGTGACCACCGTGCTCATCCACGGCAGTGCCCGGCGGTACGCGTAATACGCCGGGATGAACGCCGTGAACTTCCCGCAGTCCATCAGATGGTGCATGGACCGGATTACGCCCGCGGGCAATTGCGGGTTCGACCCCTCCCCGGCGAACTGCGGGTTCTCGAGCAGGTTCATTTCGGGGTCGGTCAGGATGCGCTCCAGCTTGGCCGTCCGTTGCTCCACGGTTCCCCGGGTCTTCATGAAATAGATGTTCTCGACCCACCGGGCGTAATGCTGGGTCTCCGCGGGCGTCCATTGCCGGCGAATCGGCCACGCGCCCGAGGCCGAATGGATGGTCGGCGGATTGGGGTCCTCCGCGAACGCGCCGAACACGGCCAGAAAAGACAAAACCACCAGCGCAGCATTGCGCAAAACGCTACCGTGCAACATCGAGCGTCCTCATTGTGCATCGCGCCGCACCGGATTGCCGCGTGGCGCTATCGGCGCAAGCGGCGTATGGCGGGCGCGGGAATCAAGGCAGCCCCCTGCCGCCGCCGCCGCGTTACGTACTTCCCGGACATCCTATACCCACATTATACCCAACGCACACGCGCGGCGCGAAAATCCATCCCGGCCCCGGCGGTCGGCAGAACCACGGCCTTTTGCGGCGTCTTCCCGCCGCCGCAGCCCAGTTCCCTTCTCATCGTCGAATCGGGGTATCATGGCCGTATGCTGCAAAAAGGCACAGCCACGGGGAGCAAGATGATGACGCAGATCGTTCGCATGATGCTGATCGTGACGATGGTGGGGCTGGCGGCGATGCCGGCCTTCTCGGCAGAAACGCCCGGCTATGCCTGTACGGTGGCCTGGCGCGAACCCGGCGCCGGGGGATTCAGCGCCCCGAATGCCCTGCGCCACCCAGACACCGGCGCGGTGTCCGCCCTGGTAGCCTGCGAGGGCAACACGGGCGTCGTGTGCCTTACGCTCGAGGGGAAACGCATCTGGACCTATCCACTGACCCCGCCCGTGACCGCGACGCCCGCGGTTGCCGATGTCGACGGAGACGGCGCCGAGGACATCGTCGCGGGGGACAGCGTCGGCGCCCTGGCCGCGCTGCGCGCCGACGGCAGCCTCATCTGGAAAGCCGCCGTCCCGGGGCGGATCATGGCGGACTCGGCTCCCGCGATTGCCGACCTGGACGGCGACGCGCACGCGGAGGTGCTGGTGGGCGACGACAGCGGCGCCCTGTCGTGCTTTGACCATGCCGGCGGATTGCGCTGGCAGTTCACCGGCGACGGAAGCCGCATGGGACCGGTCCTTGTGGCGGACCTCTACGACGCGGCGGGCCTGGAGATCATTGTCACGTCGCATGACAACCACATCTACGCCTTGTCGGCACGCGGCGAGTGGCTCTGGGACCTCTATTTCGAGGATGACCTGTTCCCCAACAGCACGCCCATCCTGGCCGACGTCGACGGCGACGCCGTTCCCGAACTGTATGTCGGGGGCGGGCTGCACCACTTTTATGCCGTCGACCTCAGCACGGCGGCCGTCACCCTCCGGGAAAACGTCTACCTCCACGTCAACAATTCCATTGCCGCGGGTGATGTGAATGGCGACGGCCTCGACGAAGTCCTCTTTGGCAACAAGGGCGGTGCTTTGTGGTGCTATGGGAAAGACGGGTTTCTGTGGACCCGGCAGTTCGGCGACAGCGGGTTCTATGCGGCCCCGACGCTGCTCGACCTTGACGGCGACCCCCAGCCCGAGATCATCATGCCGTCGATCCAGGGCAACCTCCTGCTCCTCGACAGCGACGGCGCCCTACTCCTCGCGGCCGGTCTGGGTTGCAGAACCACCGCCGCACCGCTGGCCGGCGACCTCGACGGCGACGGAGACGCCGAGTTCGTGGTGTCGGACCCCGGCGAGACCTCCGGAGAAGGCCTGATGATGCGGGTCGATCTGGGGATCCCGTACCGGCACGACGGGCGGCATGCCGCGACGTTTGCCGGAAACCGCGCGCGTTCCGGACGCGCCACCGGGGCGGCCACGTACGCCGCGCTTCCCACGCCCGCCCTCACCCAAAAGGAAGGCGCCCGCGCCGTGCTGGCGAGCGACCCCGTCCTGCTGACCGGGCCCAATACGTTCCGGTTCGATGTCAGCAACCCCGAGCACCGCCGTCAAACGCTTCTGATGGAAATGACGTATCCGGACGGGACGGTGCGCCGCGTTGCACGCCACGTGTTCGGGCAAAAAGAACGCGCGGCCGCGACGTTTGACGCGCATGCGGCAGGAACCTGCGAACTCAAAACGCGACTCGTGGATCCCGGCGTCCGGACCGCGTCCGCATGGGATGTGACGCGCCTCGAATTTGACGGATTCTCTTCCGACACGCGCTACCTCAACGACGTGGTGTTCGCGGAGACCGGCCGCGCTCTCGATGCCTGGCGTGCCTCCAATCCGCGAGGCGCGGATGGCCTCGGCCGCGAACTCGTGGCGAACCGGGGCGTGCTCGCCCAGTTGGCGGACGCAGACCCCGCGCGGAGAGCCGCTCTGTTCACGTCGTTGCGCAACGATGCCGAACGCGTCCGTGCGCTCGCGGCGGCCTCCGCCGCGCTGGCCCCCGCGGGGAGCTTTGTGGCCTGGGAGTTCTGTCCCTGGGCGTACTTCGACCCGCGCGGTTCTCTCCCGGCCCCGGAATCCCAGACGCCGAAACTCGAGGCTTCAATCTGCATCGGCGAATACGAGTCCCTGGCGCTGAACATCACAAACCTCTGCGAACGCACGCTCGACATCCGGGTGCTCCTGTTGAACGAGCCGGCGCCCGAAGGCCTCCAGCCCCTGCCCCTGGAGACCTGCATCGAGCTTCGGCGCGCGGTCTCGGTGCCGGAATACGGCCGGGGCATGGTGTCGGATGCCCTGCCCCTCCTGGACCAGGCGTCGGCGATCGCCATCGCCTCGCTCGAGTCCCAGCAACTGTGGATCACGGTCAATGCCACGGGGCTCGCGGCCGGCACGTACGCCGCGCACCTGCGCCTCAAGAGTATCGAGCCGGATCCCACGGAGATCCGCGTGCCCCTGGAGCTGACCGTACACGACCTGGCCCTCCCCCGCCCCCGCCCGCTGCGATTCTGCATGTGGTCGTATGACGGCGGACCGCTGGGCACCGACCGCCCGGAGGTGCTCTCGGAGCTGGTCGAACACGGGACCACCGTCTTCTTCGGTACCTGCCCGGACGCCCAGTGCGACGCGGACGGCAACCTGACCGGTCCCGTCGACTTCGCTGCGCACGATGAATCCGTCGCACGCCTGGCGCCCCAAGGATTTCTCCTGTTCGGGTCGCCGCAGGGTCACGTGAAGGGCGCGCCGTTCCTGTCGGAACCCTGGCGCAAGGCGTTCGTGGCCTATCTCCGCGCCTGGTCGGCCCACATGACCGGACTCGGCGTTGATCCCAAGCTCTGGGCACTCTACCCGTACGATGAACCGTCCGCCCCCTACTCGGAGACCACCCTCAACCTCGTCGAAGTCGCGAAACTCATCCGGGAAGCCGACCCGCAGGTCCTGATCTACACCGACCCCACCAGCGGCACAACGATGGAAAGCGTGGACATGTACAAGGAGCTCATCGACATCTGGTGCCCGTCGTATGAGCTGTTGACCCGGCTGGGACCGGACCTGTTGCCCGTGGCTCGCGAATACGCCACCGAAATGTGGTATTACGACGCGCCCGGCCGCGCGAAGACCCTCTCTCCCCTCAGTCATTACCGCCGGTGGATCTGGTACGCCTGGAACCAGGGGTTCACCGGCGCGGGGTGGTGGGTCTTCGCGCATCACGGCAACGCGGATCGGTGGGACGGGCCCAACTCCACCGGCAATTTCTATCCCACCGCCTATGATAGCCCCCACGGGGTCGTCACGAGCCGCCGGTGGGAGGTGACTCGCGAGGCCATCGAGGACTACGAGTATCTCTGTATGCTGCGTGAGGCGATCCGCGAGGCGGAAGCCCGCGGCATCGACGAAAGCGTTCTCGCCGAACCCCGGCGGCTGTTGACCGAGATGCCGCCCGCTATGGAGGAAACGCTCCGGGCCACGGGAAGACGCCTGGTCCTGAGCCCGGACAGCGTGCCGGCCTACGAAGAAGCCACCCGCGCCCTGGAAGAGGCCCGCCGGCAAATCGTCGAGACGTGCCTGAGGCTGAAGGGATCATGAACGGGACCGGGGAATACCGTGCGCCCTGGCGGGTGTCTCCGTAATGGACGGGTTTGTTCCCGGCCTCGCGAAGGAGACGTCCCATGCCTGATAGACCTGAGGATCTGACGCTGCGGGAATGCGTGCCGTGCCGGGGCGGGGTGCCGGCCCTTGAAGGGCCGGAACTGGCCGCGCTGATGCGGAGACTCGATGACCGGTGGCGGCTGGTCGAGGAGCACCATCTCGAACGGGAGTACGCGTTTGACAACTATTCCGCCGCGGTCGATTTCACCAACGCCGTGGCCCGCCTCGCCCAGAAACAGAACCACCACCCCGAGTTGCGCCTGACCTACGACAAGGTTACGGTGATGGTGTGGACCCACAAGGCCGGCGGACTGACCTTCAACGACTTCGTGTTTGCCGCCAAAACCGAAAAACTGTTTCAGGAACACGCCTGACATGCGCGGAGCCACGGATGCCCTGCACTGACGTGACCGAATGCATCGAGGTGGTCCTCGATGCCGAGGACAGGCTGGTATCGTATGCCCTCCGCAAACGCACGTGCGGGCGCGCGGTGGGCGCGGAAGCCCTGCTCGATACGCTGCTGACCGGGAAAACGGCCTCAGGGATAGCCCGCCTGGTTCCGGACGACCTGCTCGCACAGTACCGCCCGTCGAACGATACCGAGGCCTTTCTCGCGCTGAAACACCTGTTCGCCGTCCAGGCGGCGTGTGCCGTGCTCAGCGGAGCGGCGCCGGGCGGCCGCCGCGACCCCTGTGCCGCCGCCAGCATCGTCTGTGAAGCGGGGTTGACGCGCCTGACCGGGCTGATCCGCGTCAACGTGGTGCATGAGGAAATCCGGGCGTGCGGCCGGTGCGCGGGCTGCGCGTCAAAGAAGAGCGCCCGCGCCCAGGCGCCCGGCCGCCACTGACAAAGCCGCTCCGTCGTTCGATTCCGGCATCGCGATGCGTTATGATCACGGAAAACCAGCACGTGCCATCCGGTTGAAGGCGGCACACGGCTCCCCTCGACCGGCACAGGCGGTCTGAAGAGGATAATCACCCATGGCAGTGGCGAAACGGCGCGAAACCATCGGCGTCATGGTCGGCAACGTTCAGGTGGGAGGCGGCGCACCGGTCGTGGTTCAATCCATGACCAATACCGACACGGCGGATGCGGAATCCACCGCGAAACAGGTCATGGAACTGGCCGGCGCGGGTTCGGAGCTGGTCCGGGTGACGGTCAATGTCCCGAAGGCCGCGGAGGCCGTTGGAGAGATCGTGCGGCGCATCCGCGATGCCGGGTACACGACGCCCATTGTGGGCGATTTCCATTACAACGGCCACAAACTCCTGGCGCAATACCCCGACTGCGCAAGCGCCCTGGACAAGTACCGGATCAACCCCGGCAACACGGGCAAGGGGTCGAGCCGCGACGCCAATTTCGAGACCATTTGCAGGATCGCGGTCGACCACGGCAAACCCGTCCGGATCGGCGTCAACATCGGCTCGCTGAACCCCGAACTCGTCCTCCGGAAAATGCAGGAAAACACCGATAAGGGCCTGGGCAAGTCCTCGGACGAAGTGATGAACGAATGCATGATTCTCTCGGCCCTGGAGTCCACCGGCCTCGCCCTGGACGCCGGACTCCGCCAGGATCAGATCATCATCTCGTGCAAGACATCGACGCCCGTCCATCTCATTGACCTGTACCGGGAATTGTCCACGAAAACGAAACAGCCGCTGCATCTCGGCCTCACGGAAGCGGGCATGGGAGCCAAAGGGCTGTTGTGGTCGGCGGCTGCGGTGGCCCCCCTGCTGTGCGAAGGCATCGGCGACACGCTCCGCGTCTCCCTGACGCCGCGCCCGGGCAGCGACCGCCGCGAAGAGGTTTATGCGTGCTGCGAGTTGCTGCAGGCGCTGGGGCTGCGGGCATTCGCCCCAAGCATCACCTCGTGCCCCGGCTGCGGCCGAACCACCAGCACCACGTTCCAGGAGCTGGCTCAGGAGACGGAAGCCTACGTCAAGGAACGCATGCCCGAATGGCGCAAACGCTACAAGGGCGTCGAAACCCTCAAACTGGCCGTCATGGGCTGCGTGGTCAACGGTCCCGGCGAATCCAAAGCCGCCGATGTCGGGATCAGCCTGCCCGGTTCGGGCGAGAGCCCCGTCTGCCCGGTCTATGTGGACGGGGAAAAGGTCGCCGGCCTGAAGGGCACCCCCCAGGAACTGGCCGCCGAATTCCGCGCCATCATCGACAAATACGTCGAGTCCCGGTTCGGAACCGGCGGGGCGTAAGGCCGCGACGGACCCGCGGGTTTTACGGCGCCCTCCCGGGTTCAGGCAATAAGCCCCCCGCGGGACGCCTTCACGGTGGACAAGTGTGCTCGGGAAGTTCCCGTTTTTCCGGTATTTCTGATATGATAAGGGCTCGTGAGCACGGGAGACGCACTCGGTCAGAGGCCAACGCTCACAATAAAGGAACCGCGCACATCCTCCGGGGATCGTACAATGGTGGAGTATATCCCGTTCTTAAACTGACGCCAACCGGGCGGGCGCGGCCAGGAGAGACCCATGCCAGACACAAAGTTCGTCATCGTAATCGCGATGGTCATCTTTACGATTGCGTCCATCGTGACGACCTATATCAGCCTCAGTATCTCGGTGCTTCCCGAACCCAGCATCACCATACCCATCACGGAAGACGTGACCTGGGACTGCTCCTACCTCGCGCTCATGATCTCGGTGGGCATCGGCCTCATGCTGTTTGCATTGAAAGTGGCGATCATCGACGAGCAGAAACGCCTCAATCTGGTGGGCATACTGGGACTCCTGATCGTCGCCTTCATCTCCATTTCATTTAACATGGACGTGTTTTACCGCGCGGCCAACCGGGACTTCTACATCAACTACACCAGCGCCCAGATGAAGAAGATCTATGCCGACTATCTGGCGGAGGTGGATTCCAAACTCTCGGCAAAAAAGACGGAACTCCTCAAACAGGTGGCGAAACAGGAAGGCGAACTGGAGTCCGAGATTCGCGGAATCCGCGAGGCGCCCGAGGGCTATGGTCCCAAGGCGAAAAGCGAAGACTACAAACTGACGCTGCTCCAGAAGGAAGCGGAAGTGGAGCTCCGGGCGCTGGAAGAGGTCCAGGCCTCAAAAGATCGGGCGAATACACTGCTGGTCGAGTCCCCGGTGGACCTGGCGGGGGTGGAAGCGCTGCAGGGTGAACTGCAGGCGGCGGTGAAAGATCTGGGCGCAAAGGCCGGCGTGCCGCTGCCTGAACCGTACCGGGCGCAAAACCAGCTGTTCGTGGTGTTCGCGAAACTCTTCGATTTCCGCAATTCCAGTTTCATGGAAATCTGCATGTCGCTTCTGATTATGGCCCTGGCGCTACTGCTCGACCTGGGCGACATCATCGGCTACAGCATGGTGCCGGACCAGCCGGGCGGCAAGCGGGCCCGGAAGCGCATCGATTACGACGAGTATACGGGGCCGGAGATCGTGCCCGCGCCCTTCAGCAACAAGCCCATGCTGGCGAAGTCGGAAGCCGCCGCCATCGACTACCATCCCGACGATGACGATGACAAGGAAGCCTTCTTCGCCCGGCCCCAGGAGAATTACCCGCTCCCCGAAGAGGAAGTGGAAGCGGCGGGCCAGAGCCGCCCCAGAAGGCCTTTCCGCCCGCGCCACCGCCGGTAGGAGCATGGAGCACCCCGGCGCGCCCGGCGGAACCACTCAGACGGATTTGCGCGGGAGGATTTGCCCGTCCTGGCAGGGGGCATCGGTGAGGCCAAACGACATTTCCGCCTCCACCGCGATGTCGTCTTCGATCTTCGCCACCGCGCGCACCCGGCACGCGTTGCGCCGGAGCTGAAGCATCTCGGACTCGACGACGAGCTGGTCGCCGGGAACGACCGTGCGCCGGAAACGCGCGTTGCTGATCCCCATGAAATAGGCCAGCTTGCCCGCGTGCCCGTTGCCGTCAAACAGGAGGATGGCGCTGACCTGAGCCATGGACTCGATGATCAGCACGCCCGGCATGATGGGCATGTTGGGCCAGTGGCCCTGGAAAAACGGCTCGTTCACCGTCACATTCTTGATGCCCACAACCCGCTTGTAGGGCTCGTAGGAGAGTATCCGGTCGACCAGCAGAAACGGGAACCGGTGCGGAAGCACCTGCATGATATTGCTGACATCGAGCGCAGGCCGCGTCTTGCCGTGGCTGCGCACCACGCTCGGATCGATGGTCGAATGCCCGTTGAGCAGGGCCCGTTTGACCTGTTTCGAGAAGTTCACATGCAGCGGATGACCCGATTTCACCGCGATGACGTGCCCCTTGATGGGCCGACCCAGCAGAAACAGGTCCCCCAGCAGGTCCACAAGCTTGTGACGCACAAATTCGTCCGGGAACCGCAGATCATCGTTGAGAATCGCGTCGTCGCCGATAACGATGGCGTTTTCGAGACTCCCGCCCTTGATCAGGCCCTGTTCCTGGAGCATCCGCACTTCCCGCAGGAAACAGAACGTGCGCGCGGGCGCGATTTCCTTTTCGTAGGTCTCCGGCGTGATGGTGTACGAGGCGTATTGCGTGCCCACCGCCGCGTGGTCGTACGCGATGGTCACGGTCAGGCGCGTTTCCTCCGCGGGAAGCACGCTCAGGGTCTTGTCGTCCGATTTGAAATAGACGGGCTGCTTGATTTCGACGTACTCGCGCTGGGCATCCTGTTCGACGAGCCCGGCGTCCTTCAGGGTGTTCAGGAACGGCAACGCGCTCCCGTCGCCGACCGGCGTCTCATTGGCGTCGACCTCGATATCCACGTTGTCGATGCCGACCCCGGCGATCGCCGACAGGACGTGTTCGACCGTGTGGATGGTGACGCCGTTGACGCCAATGGTGGTGCCGCGCGACACATCAACCACGTGATCCACATCGGCCTTGACGGCCGGACGGTCGGGCAGATCGACGCGGTAGAAGGTCACGCCGCGCCCCGCTTCCGCGGGTTTGAAGGTGATGGTGGTCAGATTCCCGGTATGCAGGCCGATACCTGAAAAGGAACACGGCTTAGCTATGGTCTTTTGACGTTCCATTCGATAGGTTTTCCAATTCCTCCACCCGCCGCCGCAGTGCACGAATCTCATGCAGGGCGTCGGGAAGATGGCGCATGCTCACCACTATACGTTTGTCGCGGTCGTGGTCTATCGCGGGAAAGCCGGAGACCACTTTTCCGGGTTCGATCGACTTGGTTACGCCGCTCAACCCGGCGACGACTGCGCCGTCGCCAATTTCCAGATGACCGGCCACGCCGGCCGCGGCGGCGATTGTCACCCCATTTCCGAGAATGGCGCTGCCGGAAATCCCTGCGTTTCCGCAGATAATGCAGGCAGAACCCATCTCGACATTGTGTCCAATCTGCACAAGGTTGTCAATCTTTGTGCCGCTTCCAATGATGGTGCTTCCGAAGGTCGCGCGGTCAATGGCCGTATTGGCGCCCACTTCCACATCATCCCCGAGTATAACATTCCCGACCTGCGGAATCTTCCGGGGGCCGTCCGGGCCGGGAGCATAGCCGAAGCCGTCGGAACCAATGACGGTGCCGCTGTGAATGGTGCAGCGCGCGCCCACAACCACACCCTCTAAGATGCTGACATTCGGGAAGATAACCGTATCGGACCCGATCCGGGCACGGTGACCGATATACACCCCCGCGTACAGGCAGACATTGTCCCCCAGCACGGCGTTCGAGGCAATCGTCACGTGGGCGTCCAGTGCGACGTTCCGGCCGAGCACGACGTTCTCGCCGATGACCGCGCTGGGATGAATCCCCTGGGGATGCGCCGCACGCGGCGGCAGGAAGCGATCCAGGACGCTCAGAAAGGCCGCGTACGGGTCCGCCACCTGAATCAGCGGCATACGGGCCTCCCGGATGCTCGGGGGAACCAGGAGCGCGGCGGCCTTCGACTCATCGAGGTAGCGCATGTAGCGGGCGCTGGAAATAAACGAAAGCTCCCCCTCACCGGCCTGGCGGATGCCGTTCAAGCCGGTGAGACGGACCGATTCGTCTCCAATGACGCTGCCGCCGACCTGCGCCGCGATTTCGCCAACTGTCACGTTCATTCGAATTCCCGCGGTCCCGGTCCAACTGCCCCCCGGACAGACGCCCAGGACGTCATCGGTTATTGGCCCTTCGCGTAGGCGTCGTTCAGGATCTGCTGTATCTGAATCGTGATGTCGATCTTCGTGTGGTAATACAACACCGCCGTCCGGCTCTGGGGATCGGTATCGCTCTCGAGAATGAGGTGATAGCGGTTTTCTTCGCCGAACTTGGCGATCGCGGCGTCAATGTCGCCTTTGACCTCTTTGATGAGCGCGGCAGTCATCGCGTCCATCTTGGCCTGGCGGGACTTGAGTTCCGCCTCGTACTTGACGAACTCCTGCTGGATGCGGCTCTTCTCGGCATCCCGTTCCGCCTCGGGCATGCTGTCCCGTTTCTCGAGATAGCTGTCTTTCGCGCTCTGAATCGTCTTGGACATTTCGTCCAGTTCACCCTGCATGCCGTTGAGCTGGGCCTGCAGCTTCTTCATTTCTTCCTGCTGTTTCTTGTATTCGTTGAAGACCGCCTTGCGATCGACCACGGCTATCTTCCAGGTGGTAACGGCGTCGTCCTGCGCAAGGACACGGCCATTCAGAAGCAACACCGCCGTCATGGCGATCCCAAGAACCAAGCCCAGCATCATGGCACGATATTTCACGGCACGAAATCCCCTCTGTAAACACTCGTTTCGCGTTTCTGGTTCAATCACATCAAGACTCGCAAGGCGGCCCCGCCGTCCGAAATGCGCGCCGGCGTTCCGGCGCGTTCAACACGGCCCACCTCCTCTGGACACATGGAAACCGGAGTATATCACCGCGGCTGGAAACTCTGCAAACCGCCGGCCCGATTCGGGAAAAACCCTTCTTCGAAACCTCGCATGACCCTCCCCGGCGCCTCAGGACGACCCGCGCCTCCCGGGCCACGCTCGGGGAAAGGCAACAGCCCCGCGCCACAAGACTAGAATTTCAGGCCCGTCTGGAGATGCAGACGCCCGCTGCCCTGGTCTTCATCGGGATTAAGCGGAATCCCGTAGTCGACACGTATGGGGCCAAGCCGCGGGATGTTGAATCCCAACCCGACACCGACGCTGTATTTCATGTCGCCGAGATCGAAATCGCTGGCTTCACGCCACACGCCGCCGGCGTCCAGGAACGTATACACGCGGAGGTTTTCGGTGATTTTGTATTTGAGTTCCGCGTTCTGCACAATGCGCAGCTCGCCGCCGACGTAGGCCTCATCTCCAAACCAGATGAACCGCTTCTCGGTCGGGCCGACCTCGCGGTAATCGTAACCGCGCACGGTCGAGGACCCGCCCGCAAAATACCGGTACTGAATGGGAACGTAGTTCGGGTCGCCGTAGTCGTTGACCCACCCCTCGCGCATCCGGAAGGAGAAGATCCATTTCTCGGTCTTGTCAATCGGGACATACCACATCGAGTCGTGGTCGATGCGGTAGAACTCATTGTCCCCGCCGAGCCCGGCCAGTTCGAAACCGAGGTCGTGCTCCGAACCCCGGCTGGGATCGAAACGGCGGTCCACCGTGTTGCGGTTGATGCCCCAGAGCGAACTCACCGTCACGTCGCCGCCCCAGCGCCGGATTTCGGGATTCAACACGAACCCGTAGTCGTCGATGTCCACATCGCTGTACCGCAGGGCGCTGCGAACCGATACGTAGGGCGACAACTGCTTGCCAAGACGAAGCTGCAGGCCCTGGCTGGATTCCTCGTAGTCAATGCCGGTTTCGTACTCGCGCGATTCGTCAAAGATGTCAAACCCAAACGCGAGCGGATAGCCGAAAATCTCGGGGTCCGTGAACGCCAGGTAATACTGGTTGCGGAGTTCGCCCACGTTGAGGCGCAGCCGCAGTTGCTGGCCGCCGCCGCTGAAACTCGGCCAGTTCGCGATGTCAAAATTGCGCAGCCGCAACTCCGAATAGACCCCGAACTTCTCTTCCGTGCTGTACCCCAGGCCGAAATCGAAGTTGCCGGTCTTGCCCTCTTCCACGTCCAGCAGGAGGTTCTCGAAGACGTCGTCGCCCGGAATCGGTTCGCGGGTGAACCGGATGGAGTCGAAGTACTGGATGTTGTCGAGCCGGCGTTCACTGGCCCGCAGCATGGTCCCGTCAAACCGTTCGCCCGGATACAGCAGCAGCTCGCGCCGCACCACGTCATCCTGGGTGACGGTATTGCCGGTGATCTTGACCTCGCCCACGTACATCAGTTCACCTTCCTGAACGCGGTGGATGACGTTCGTGGTCTTGGCGTCCCGGTCGAGGGTCACCTGCGGTTCGACGGACGCGGTGACAAAGCCGCT
The DNA here is from genome assembly GCA_012719295.1 of Candidatus Hydrogenedentota bacterium. GTDB lineage: Bacteria > Hydrogenedentota > Hydrogenedentia > Hydrogenedentales > SLHB01 > UBA2224. The sequence goes on from JAAYAQ010000074.1 coordinate 16,107, forward strand.
GTCTTCATAGCCTTTCTGCACGAGTTGGGCGTCGGCATCGACCTGTCCGGCATTGTGCACGTCGCCCGCCTGCACATCGAGGAGGCGCAACACCTCGTCGTCGTCGAACGCCTCGTTGCCGGCGGTGTCGAGCGCGGCCACGGTGTATTCGGGGCCTTCAGTGATGTGGATCGTGATGTCCACCCGTTTGCCGGAGTCGTCGTACGCGAAATCCACCTCCGGAATGTCGGCCTCGAGACGCCCATAGTTCTTGTATTCCGCCAGGATGTTCTCGAGGTCGGTTTCCAGCGTGGCCTCCTCGTATTTTCCGCCGAGGAACCACCAGGCGCGGTCGGTCTTGACGAGTTTCTTCAGCTTGCGGCGGGAAAGCACGGTGTTTCCGTCAAACGCGATCTTGCGAATGCGCGCCTTCCGGCCTTCCTCGACCGCGCAGGTGACGTTGACCCGGCCGGGGCCGGCCTCTTCGACGATGAAATTCACCTGGGCGTTCGGGAACCCTTTGCTTTCGTACAGGTCGAGCACGCTCTGCCGTTCCGCGGCATAGCCCTGCTCGTCGAAGGTGTCCCCCTCGTTCCAGCTCAGCGCGGCCCGGACGTGCCGGGTCCGGACCTTGTCGTTGCCGACGATCCGCAGCTCGTTGATGACGCGCTTTTCCTCGAAGAGATAGGTGAGCACGACCTTGTTCGCTTCGACGGCGGCATCGGCCTTGATCGTGGCAAAATAGCCGAGTTCGTAGAGACGGCGCAGGTCGCGCGCCACGGCGCGCGGACTGTAGGAGCCGCCGGGTTGGGATTCGATCTGCGCGCGCACCACCTGTTCGCTGATGCGCTCGAGCCCCTGCAAACGGACGTCGCCGAGGGGTTTCCCCGCCAGGTCCGCGGGCTGGGCCGCCGCGCCCGCGCACACCGCCAGGGCAACGGCAAGAACCGGATAGATGGTAAGACGCATCAAGTGATTACACCTTCCGCCACTGTACCGGCCGGCTCAAACACCAGCCTGTCGTCGGTTTCCGACGGCCGAACCGTGATACGGGTTCCAGCGCCGAATTCCCCCTTTAACAACAACTCGGACAACGGATCCTCGATATGATGTTGCACCGCGCGCCGGAGCGGCCGTGCCCCATATTGCTCGTCCGTTCCCACCCGGACAATGAACTCGCGCGCACCGTCGGTGAGGGACAGATCGAGCGACTTATCCCGCAGGCGTTCTATCACCTCCGCCACTTGAATGTCAACAATCTGGCACATTTCGGCGTGCCCCAGCCGGTGAAATACGACCATTTCGTCGATGCGGTTCAGGAACTCGGGATTGAAGACCTTTTTGACCTCGTCCATGACCCGGGATTCCATGTGTTTGTATTCGTCGTCGACCGAGCTCTGCTGGAAGCCCACCGCGGTGCTTCGCCCGATGCGGCGCGTGCCGATATTGCTCGTCATGACCACGACCGTGTTGCGGAAATCGACCTTGCGCCCCGTCGAATCGGTCATGTGCCCTTCTTCGAGGACCTGAAGCAGCACGTTGAACACGTCGGGATGGGCCTTCTCGATCTCGTCAAACAGCACCACCGAATAGGGACGGCGCCGGACCTGTTCGGTCAACTGGCCGCCTTCGTTGTACCCGACATAGCCGGGCGGGGCGCCGCCCAGCCGTGATACGGCGAATTTCTCCATATACTCGGACATATCCACCGTAATCAGGGCCTCTTCGTTGCCAAACAGGAACGAGGCCAGGCTCTTGGCAAGCAGGGTCTTGCCCACGCCCGTCGGCCCCAGGAAGAGGAAGGAGCCCACCGGACGCGAGGAGCTCTTGAGCCCCGCGCGCGACCGTTGAATGGCCCGCGCAATGCTGTCGAGGGCGCCGTCCTGGCCCACGACCGACTTGCGCAGCTCTTCCCGCATGCGCAGGAGGCGGTGCGACTCGTTCTCTTCGAGCTTGGTGAGCGGGATCCCGGTCCACTTGGAGACGATGTACGCGATATCCTCCTCGGTCACGACCATTTCGGCCGAATCGCGCTTCTTCTCCCACTCGCGCTTCTTCTCCTCCAGCTGGGCGATCAGGTGGCGTTCGCGGTCGCGCAACGCGGCGGCGCGCTCGTATTCCTGGCTCCGGATGGCGGCTTCCTTCTCCTGGGTCACCAGTTCGATGTCTTTCTCGACCTGCTTGAGTTCGGCGGGCCGGGTGGTGATCTGCAGCCGCGCGCGGCTGCCCGCTTCGTCAATGACGTCCACCGCCTTGTCGGGCAGGAACCGGTCGCTGATGTACTGGTTGGAGAGCTTGGCCGCGGCGACAATGGCTTCGTCGGAGAACTTCACGCGGTGGTGCGCCTCGTACTTGTCGCGCAGGCCGCGGATAATCTCGATGGTCTGATCGACGGAAGGAGCATCGACCAGAATCGTCTGAAACCGCCGGGCCAGCGCCGCGTCCTTCTCGATGTGCTTGCGGTATTCGTCCATGGTCGTGGCGCCGATGCACTGGAGTTCCCCGCGTGCCAGCGACGGTTTCAGCATGTTGGCGGCGTCCACCGCGCCTTCCGCCGCGCCGGCGCCCACGATGGTGTGCAGTTCGTCGATGAACAGAATGATGTTGTCGGCCCGCCGGATTTCCTTCATCACGGATTTCAGGCGTTCCTCGAATTGGCCGCGGTACTTGGTGCCGGCCACCACCCCCGCCAGATCGAGCGTCAGCACCCGCCGGCCCAGCAGCAGATCGGGCACGTCGCCCTTGATGATGGCCTGCGCCAGACCTTCAACAATGGCGGTCTTGCCCACCCCCGCCTCGCCAATCAGCACGGGATTGTTCTTCGTGCGGCGGCTCAGCACCTGAATCACCCGCTCGATTTCCGATTCGCGCCCGATCACGGGGTCAAGCTTGCCCTCCTGGGCAAGAACGGTGAGATCGCGCCCGAACGTGTCCAGCGCCGGGGTCTGGCTCTTCTTGCTGGTGGACGCCTGCGGGCCCGGCTTGCCCTGATCGCCGAGCAAGCGGATCACTTCGGCCTGGATCTTCTCGAGATCGATCTTGAGATCCTGGAGCACTTTCGCGGCGATCCCCTCCCCTTCCTTGACCAGCCCGAGGAGGATGTGTTCAGTGCCGATGTAGCTGTGGTTGAACCGGCGCGCTTCCTCGACGGAAAGCTCGAGGACCTTCTTGGCGCGGGGAGTAAACGCGATCTCGTCGCTCGACGGAACCGCGTTGCCCCGCTGCACCTGCTGCTCAATTTCCATGGCGAGCGATTCAATGTCGACGCCCAGATTCTCGAGGGCCCGCGCCGCGATCCCGTCGGGTTCGCGGCACAGCCCAAGCAGGATATGCTCGGTGCGCACGTACTCGCTCCCGAGACGCGTGGCTTCTTCCCGGGCGGTGCTGATCACATGCTTTGCGCGTTCGGTAAATCTATCCCACATCGTTCTTCTCGTTACTCCCTGTCTAGGCCTCCGGGCCGCCTGACCGCAAGGTTCGCATTCCGCCGTTCAGGAAAACGTGGACCGGAAAAGGTCCGCCCGTTTCATGCTCAACGTCAGCTCGTCGCAGTCCTGCCCCACCCGCATGGCCAGGTGGGCCGGCTGCGCGGCATACAGCGTCTTGTTCAGTTGCTTATACGTGTAGTCCGTGATGTGTTCCATCGCACGGCCCAGCCGCAGCGAAGACAACAGGCTGAGGGCCTCGCTGAATTCGAGCAGGTGCGCGCCGCGGGCGATCCCGGCCGCTCTCCCGACGCGATCTTCGAGCGCGCGGGCCCCTTCCGCATGGAGCTGCTGCCGCGCGCGCCGCTCGCTCTCGAGCAGTCCCGTCACGAGATGCCGCAGGTTAAACTGGATCTCCTCCTCGGAACGTCCCAGGGTGGCCGTGTTGGCCACGGTAAACATGTCTCCCAGCCCCTCGCTGACCGGACCAAACAGTCCCTCGATGCGGTGTCCGCTTTCGCGGGCCTTTTCACTCTCGGCCAGCACCCGGTTGCTCATGGCGAGGCCCGCGAGATGGGCGAGGGCGAACAGGCCAAACCCCGTGCCCACTTCAGACACCGAGGCGCTGAGATACCCGTACTTTTCGTGAAATGCGAAATCAAGCACGTTCCCAAGAAGATCGTCGGCATGGCTGAGCCGGGTCCACACTTCGTCGACATTGAACCCCGCCGAACGAACCTGGAGCCGCACATGGTCCCGCCCATTCACCATCACGCTGAAGGCCTGGTCGTCGCTGAGCCACACGCCGCGGGGGCCGCGCGCGCGTTCCATGTCCGGCGTGATGAGCCGCCGCTCGACCAGGAACCGCACCACGCGCGGTTCGAGATGTTCGACCATGAAAAACTGCCCCGCACGGAAAATATCGTGGCCTTCCATGGCCCCGAGCACGCGATCCAGCACGTTGTGCAGTTCGTCGTCGGACGCCTGGCCGGGAAACGGCAGATCGGCGAGGTTCCGCGCGAGCGTACCCCCCGATTCGATGACGATATCGGCTTCGGGTCCCTCGCCGGACAGCCACCGGGCCTTCTTTTCGAGCAACGTCTCCAGCATCAGGTGTTCAGCCCTTATGGGGCGCCCCCGAGTTCAGCGTCAGTTCCAGACCCTTGATCTCGTCGCGCAGCCGGGCGGCGTCCTCATAGTTTTCGGTTTTCAGGGCGCTGCGGAGCAACGCCCGCTTGGTTTGAAGCTGCATATGCAGTTGTTCGCGCGAAGCGTCGCGCGACGGCATCTTGCCGCGATGGCGCAACCCGGGCTGGATGCCGCGGAGCACATTGGGGAGGTGATCGGTAAAACTGTCGTAACATACCGGGCACCCGAGCACCCCCCGCTGCAGACCCTCCGCCAGTTGGAGACCGCACGCGGAACACACAATATGCCGCGCCAGGCGGTCGGTGGCCATCCGCTGAAACAGGTCGTGGCGCGGCGGCGGGGCGGCGCCGGACATCTCGAAGCCCGTGCTGGCGTCGCCCTGAATCTCGTTCAGGCAGTTCTGGCAGATGCTCCTGGCAATGGCTTTGCCATCAATGACTTCGCTATACCTCAGGGTCGCCAGCCGCTTGTGACAACGTTCGCATAACATAGTTCTTCAGCCCTCAGGCTAAGTATAGCATTCCGGCGGGGGAGCCGTCCATGTAACGCCCGCAGCCGCGCGCGCCATTCACCACTCCCCGACGTTCATGCCGGAGACGCGCACCCGGGCCGCAAACGCGGCCCCGGCACGCGCCCTGCATGGAAACACGCTGAAGA
>JAAYAQ010000433.1 GCA_012719295.1 Candidatus Hydrogenedentota bacterium
GGGGGCGTCCTCGCGCACGTCGTCGAGGATGGGCTTGACGCCGGTGCAGCTTTCGAGGCACACGACCAGCCCGCCGCGCTGTTCGACCAGCTCGAGCACCCATTCGGCGCCCTGCACCATGGGCACGCCGGTCATCAGGACCCGCACGCGTTCGCCGTATTCAGGCGGCCCCTCCCGCGCGCCCAACGTTGCGAGTGTGGTTTCGAGCGCCTCGAGTTCGGCGGGAATGCCGGAGATGCTGCTTTTCAGGGCGAGCAGCTGACGGCCTGTCAACGGGGGGCGGTCGCGTTTCATGAGCTCGGCCAGCGCGCGCCGGAGCCGGCGTTCGGTGTTCATGACGCCGATGGCCTCGCGCAGTCTCTCGTCGGTGATGCTTACGGAGAACCGCGTTTCGAGCTCGGCCTTGAACCGCTGCAGTTCCTCTTCCCAGGACCGCAGACCCGAGGCGCGCAGGGGCTTCTGCGGCAACTCGAGCACGTACATGGGATAGCGTTCGCCCAGCCGTTCGTACATCTTCTTCTTGCCGTCGCAGGTGGTCTCGGCCACGATGAGCGACGCCATCTCGAGGAATGGATTGGACTTCAAGACGCTGAACCCATAGGTGGACTTGATCAGGGGGCAGAGATTCGCCGGCAGGTGCTGTTCCGCCGCGGGAATGGTCTCCGCCGAACCGCCGCAGAGGCACACGGGCACGGCCCCGGCCGCCAGGATGAGCTCGCGCGGCGTGTATTCGCACATGATCCCGACGATGGGGCGTCCGTGCGCGTGGGCCTCGCGCGCGTAGTCCAGGCAGTGGCCGAGCATGTGCGCGAACCACGAGGGTTCCTCCGGGCACGGGGCGGCGCTTCCGCAACAGGGTGTGGCGTTGTCTTCCGTCATGGCTGTTCTCCCCGGCGCAGCGCGCCGGGCTTGCGGGCAATGTACATCGCCTGCACCACCTTGCGTGCATGCACCAGCGCCTGCATGTGACGCATTTCCTGGCCCAGGGCGTTCACGAGGGCGCTGTCGAATCCCAACAGCCGCGACACGTCGAATCCGAATTGCCCGCTCGCGGCGCTGACATAGAGCTCAATGCACGCGGGGAAGCGGCCCGTATCCTCCGCGCGTTCCACGCGCAGGCCCGCGTTTTCGAGAAGCTGCGCATATTCCGCGCGGGCGGCGAACGTCGGGAATTTCATGAAGCGCAGAAAGCGCTCCGCTTCGGCGTCGTTCATGGGCACGTCGCCCGCGACCCAATCGGTGAACGCAACCGTGCCGCCGGGCCGGACGAGCCGCACGGCCTCGCAGATGAGGCGCGGTTTGTCGGCGACATAGCACCAGGCGTCCTCCCCCCACACGAAATCCGCGCAGGCGTCATCGAGTCGTGTCTGGCAGGCGTCGGCAAGGATAAATTGAATCTGTGCGGAGCATCCGTCGTCGTTCGAGCGCTGCCGGCCGATGTCGAGGACCTCGGCGGTGGCGTCGACGCCGGTCATGTGGGCGACTCCGCGGAACCGCAACAGAAACCGCATCCCCGCGCCCGTGCAACAGCACAGATCCACCCCGCGACTGCCCGGTGAGATACCGGCGGCATCCGCGAGCGCCATCGAGGATTCGAGGCCGCCGACGTGGATCTGTTCACCCATGATGAGTTCCCACAGGCTGCGTTCGGGCCCTGCGTAAACCGCTTTTACCGTTTCGAGATCGATGCCCGTCGTTGTGCGCACAGCGTTACCCCCCTCTGCAATTGGCGTGGCATCGGGGCCGCGGAGAAAAACACCCGCCCCGCGACGGCCTCGAGGCCGCCGCGGGGCGGGCTGCCGGGCCGTCTAGAATGACAGTTCCTGAGGTTCGAGACGCGTCTTGAACGGTCCCACTTCGTACGAGCAGAGTACGCGGTAGGTCTCGCCTTTCGTGTAGCCATCCCATGTGGCTGAACAACTGAACCCTCACCCATACTCGAATCGGCCGCTGGCGACCACCTCGCCCTCCGTGTTCACGATCCGGTAGGTGGGCTCGGCGGGCCGGTTGCTGTCACTGGACGAAAGCTTGACCTTCGACTTGCCGTTCACGACACGCAGGTCAGAAACGATCTCGCGGCCGCTGCCGTTGACGCGGAATTCCAGACGCGCCTGCGGTTTGTTGTTTCTGACGCCGTAGTACTGCACCGTCACTTTGGGCGCGAACGGCTCGCCCAGGGGGATCTTGCCGGGTGTGCCCGCGACCGCCTGGACCAGGGGCCCGTCTACCGAACCGGCGCTGACGACTTCCCATAGCGCATCTCCGGCATCTTCTCCCTGCAACCGGTAGCGCAGCAGGCGGTAGGCGCCCGGCGGCACCGGGGCGCTTTTGCCCTCCGGCAGGATGGTGACGACCGCGTTTGTGTCGGGTTGGTACACCTGCAGCGACACGAGCTCCGCGGGGAACGACAGCGTCGCGTGCGGCCCGTCGACGGGCGTGAGTCTCATGACGCCGCCGGGAATGTCGATCTCGGACTCGAACACGTGCTTGCCAATCACCAGGTGACGCCCCAACGACTGGCTGTGCGAATACCCGACCTCTTCGTTCGCGCGTGCGAGAAAGAGCGAGTCCGCCATACCGTAGATGGGACCTTCTGTCCGGTTCGGCAACGCCTTGAAGACGTCGTCAAACCGGCCGTTCGCGTTGCCGTCGCCCAGCCACACGTCATACGCGGCGCCGTCCAGCGTAAACGTCCCGCGGTAGGCCGAGTGACTGCTGATGTAGAAGTTGACGTACCGCAGGTCCAGTTCGCTATCCGCATTCTGGTTGTAGGCATGGAACTGGACGCCAAACAGGTACGGGAGTTCCTTCCCCTGCAGCATCACGGTGGCGGCGATGCGCTCGACGTTCAAGAACCGGTTCCTGTCGCTTTGGCGGGACTGGGCGGTATGGACCGGATCATCCGTCACGTCGCGGTTGCCGTTTCCGTCGAACCGGAGGCGGGTGTAGAAATCGTCCGATTCATTCTCCCGGTCCAGGACCATCAGATGCGTACGGTCGCCGAATTCGATGGCGCCGTACAGGGGCTTGCCGGTCAGCGTATCGGGCAGCTTCCATTCCCCTTTCGGGGGGTCGTACGAAAGCGGCGCGGACTGGTGGCCGTAGGGGAAGAACCCCTGCTGCGAGTCCGACCGGGTCCGGTACGCGATCTCGACGTCGAGCGCGCCGGCCGCGCCCGCCGCGCACAGGGCGAAGCAAACCAGTACCCCCAACCTGCGTCCGGGACTTCCTCGTGGATTCATGGCTTTTCCTCCTGTGTTTCCCCCGGCGTGATCCAGCTGGAAACCGGGGTGGTTTGATCCGGTTCGTGCCGGTTCAGGCGCATCATCGTGAGAAACCGTTCGCGAAGGGCCGGAACACGGCGAGCGATTTCCAAATACAGCGCGATGAGAACGTACAGCGCCGCGCCGCCGCCAGCCAGGACGCCACCCCCCATGGCCAGCATCGCGAGCGCGTCTTCAAGGCCGTCCATCACCGCAAACTGAAGCACAACCAGCAGGAGCAGCGGCAGCGTCGGCAGCAGGACCGCCAGCATCGTGGCCGCGAACAGGCGGCCGTGGAACCGCGGCCACGTGAAGCGTCTGCGGCACAGGAACCGCGCAACGGCCAGCGCGGCCACCACGACCAGCGCCAGCAGCAGCACCGGGAGCGTCCGGCTCACCACCGTGAGGGCGTCCCAGGGGCCGGTTTCGGCCGACCACGCGCCGGCGAGCGGGACCATCCATCCCACTGCGACAAGCAGGGCCGGGAGGGCGAGACTGCACAGGGCGCCCAGCACAATCTCCGGAATGGACCGGCGGGCGAGCACGGCCCCCATCAGCCAGAGCAACGACAGCCCCAGGGCGAGCAGCAAGAGCCCGTCAATGACGTCCGTTGCCCGGGGGAAGAAAACCTCGCAGAGCATGGAGATCACCTGAAGGGCCGCCGCGGGCAGCAGGGCCAGCCAGGCGCCGGTGGCCCGGTTGGCCGCGAGCAGGGCCAGAAACAGCACACATGCCCACGGGATGAAACGGATCGCGTGGAGACCCCACGGCCAGACGACCGTGACCGCGGCGGGTCCTTCAAAGACTCCGCCGGACCCCGACAGGGGAACGATCCTCATCTCTCCGTGGACGGTCAACGGTACTCTCCATGAGTACGAACAGGTTCCGCCTCACCCATACTCGAAGGTGCCGGTGTGAACCTGCGAATCGCCGCGGTAGACCGCGAATTGGGCCGGAGCGGCGAATTGGCCGTTGCGGGAATACGGGAGGCCGCCCGCGCCCGTCACCTCGAGCGACAGATCGAGCCGGTTCACGTGCCGTTCGGCCGTGATACGCTGGCGAAGCGGCCCGCCCACCGGCAGGGTCGCCGGTCTTTCCGTTGTGACCCGGTACGCATTGCCGTTTCGCGGGTAACCCAGTTCCCAGCCGTCCTCCAGAAGTGCCGAATTCACGCTGTACATGCCCGCGGGCAGGCGCACGCGGTCCCCCGGCGTGTAGACCAGACACACCGAGGCATTCTGGTCGGCCAGCACCAGCTCGCGAATGTATTTCCCCTGGATGCGGACTTCAGCGAGCGGCTCCTGCGGCGAAAGAAACCGCGCCCGGACCGCGACGCCCTGCTCCGTCATCTCAAATGCCGTGTCGACGGCGTAGGTGGCCCCGGCCACGGCGAGATGACCCGGCACGCCCCACGCGATCGAGTCGATGAAGAGGTCGTCCAGTTGTGCCCGGGCGGATGCTTCGCTCGCTTCTCCCGGCACGGTCAGGTAGAACTGATCTTCCTGGCCGAGGGCGCCGTCCAGATTGTCCACCACGGTGACCTCGAACTCGGTTTCGCCGAACGTCACGCGGCCCTGCCAGCCGGAAACGACCAGCACGTCGGACATCCACTCGGAGCCCAGGCGCACCTGCAGGACATACTCGAGGGGGATCCCGTTCCGTTCAATGGTCAGCCGGACGTTCTCGAAGACGGTCAGCGGGCCATTGGCCGCGGCCGGACGGTACGGCGAGCCGGAGTCGTCGGTCAGGTCGAGGTTGCGGTTCGTGTCGACATAGAGCCGGCCGGCGGTCTTGTCCCATGCGAATCCCACGAACTCCGCCTGGTTCTGGCCCAGCGGAATGGCCGCGCGAAGGAGGTCGTCCCCCTCATAGGCCGGCTCGGTCTTGAATCGGACCTCGCGATTGCCCAGGGCGATGTCGACCGAAAGAAGAACCCCTTCCGGCGTGAACCGGAGCAGCCCGGCGGGAGCATCGGAGACGGCGGCAAAGGCGCTTGCCGGGAGCAGACAGGCCAGGAGGCAGAGGCGTGACAGGCGCCGCATGGCGGATCGAGCGTTCCGTGCCGAAGCCGCTCCGAATCCCGTCCCCCGCATGAGCCCTCCTCCTTGCCTCTTGTGAAAAAGGCAGGTCACTACCCATGAGTAGTGGCGTATCATTCTAGAGTTTCTTCCGAGGATAGTGCAAGCGCATCATTCGCGCCCGGTTTCGTTGGTAGTACCTCCGAAACCCCGGAAGTATTCGCTTCCGGACAAGCCTTCTGGCATTCGTGGCACACGATGCAATCCAGCGCACGGTTCGGCGCGACGCCCGCGGCGATGCGGTCGCCGGGACGTCCGCCCTCGGGACAGGCCTCGCGGCAGGCCGCGCATTGGCGGCAATGCTCCGTCGGCGGCCGTATCTTCCACAGCGAGATGTAGTTAAATGGCGCCAGCATCGCTCCGATCGGGCACAGCACCCGGCAAAACGCGCGGCTGGACATCGTCACGGCAAGCAGCACCAGCACGAGCACGGCGAGTTTCACCACGGTCATGGCCGAAAGGGCGGCCGCGCCCGACCCGACGAGCCGGGGCGCCGTCACCTGCAATGCGGAGGCCGGGCAGAACCGGCAGAATGAGGCCAGGGTCGCCGCGCCGAGGATGAACGGCAACAGCAGCACGGTCACCACGAGCACGGCGTATTTAATCCAGGACGTCCACGCGGGCAGCCGGAACTTGGGTCCCGGGAGCTTGTGCAGCAGGTCCTGAAGAAACCCGAACGGACACACCCACCCGCACAGAATCCGGCCTCCCAGCACGCCCAGCAGGAGGACCGTGCCCACGGCGAGAAACGGGAACACGTGAAGCCCGGCGTAATGCACCAGCACCCCGATGGGACACGCAAACCACGCGAGCTGGCACGAGTGGCAGTTCAACACGGGCAGGCACAACCATTTCGCTTCGGCGCCCCACGACGAGTGCAGCAGCAACAGCGAGCCGAACTGGACGGCGCGGCGTTTGGCGGTTAGCGAGATTCTCCGCCAGGCGTTGACCATGCTATCGGCTCCTCTCAGCGGTCGTGTTCATCGGCAGGTCCTTGCACTGGAACATGACGAACGCGGATGCGGCCGCCCTGGCCGCAAACGGTTCAGCTTCACGTGGGGCAGGTGCGTTTGCCGCGGGGCTGGGTGCGGTCATACGTCGTGTACAACTGGCCCTTGTCGAGACGGACCCCGCCGAAGGTGGCATCCTCGACCAGTTCCCGCTCGGAGATGCGCTGAAACGCCACGATCCCGAATTCCTCGGTCACCGGGTCGTAGATCTTGTGGGTGCGCAGCGCCCCGATCAGCAGCAGCACGACAGCCACCGCAATCAGCGCCGCCGCGGCGAGTCTTTCCTTTATGGTGCGCGAGAGTTTCATACCAGGCGCGCCTCGTAGTTCGGTGCGAGCTTGCGCAGATTGCCCGCGCGCACGGTGACTTTCCGCGCGTCCAGGTAATCCAGGATGGCGAGCGCATACTTGCGTGTCGACCCGATGTGATGCTTGAACTCGGCCGAATCCACGGCGCCGGTTTCCAGGATGAGCTTCACCACGCGCGCCTGGGCTTCCCGGAAGAGGTCCCGGGTCAACACGACCGCCGGTGACAGGCGGATCAGCCGCTGGTCGTGGTACAACAGCTCGAGCAGCCGCCGGACGGTTTCCGGAGTGCCATTGACCAGTCCGGGCACGTCTTCCGGCCGGGGCGACTGAAATCCGGTCGCGTCGTACAGGCGCAGGATCGCGTCTACCAGGACTTGCTCGGCCGCGGACAGCGCTCCGGCCGAACGCTTCAGCAGCATCGTGTTGCCGCGCACTTCAATCCGGCCCCGCGATTCCAGCGTGCGCAGGACATGCCGCCAGAGCGGCGCGGGCCAATCAAGCCCTTTCTGGAAATCCGGCGCCATCAGCGTCAGCGTGGCGGCCTGTTCGAGCCCGGCCGCGCGCGCTTCAGCGTCGCGCA
>JAAYAQ010000075.1 GCA_012719295.1 Candidatus Hydrogenedentota bacterium
CCGCGGGCCAGCGAAGACAGCGAGACCACGACAGAACCTGAGGCGCCCGCGGAACCGGAAGAGACGGTGTCGAGCGCGCCACGGACAAGCGCGGGTGCGGACGCCGGCGACGATATTGAACATCCGGCCACGAGCCCATACGCGCAACGCCCCCGCACCATCGCCAGCTTCGGGACAGGCGCGCCGCAGTTCACGCGTGAGGCGCCCGAGCAAACGCCCTTGTCGGGCTCCTGGTCAGGCAGCCTGAGCGAAGCCTTCACCCGCGGGTGGGATTTCGCCAACTTCAAAGGCGCGTTTGAAACGCAGGACTGGAGCCAGCCCCTCGAGTTCCGCGGCGTGAAGGCCGACCGCTTCAAAGGCACGCCGGGCGCGGATGGCAAGCTCCAGCGGCTTTCGTTCCAGGGCAATGTGTCGTGGGATTGGGCCGATTCGGCGTTTCGGGCGCAAGTGCTCGACGCGGATCGCGAAGCGCGCGAGATCCTGATCGAGGAAGGCCATGTTGAACGGGAGTTGTCCTCGCTTGATGCCGACCGGCTCTATTACCGCTATCCTTCGGCGTATGACGAGGACATCATGCCCCTGATCGAGGCGCAGAACCTCACCGGCCAGGAGCAGGCCCGCCGTCTCTACACCCTGGGATATGGCGAAGCCGATAACATCGAACTGGTCGAACCGTTCCGGGAGTTGCGCGCCAAACACGCGGAGTACGACTTCGCCACGAAAACCGGCAGCGCCACGGAAGTCCGCGGCCGGCTCGATGTGCTCTACTTCGGGATCGACGACCTCGAAATGACCGGGCCAGGACGCGTTCTTGCGCACGACGCCTGGGTTACCACCTGTCCGGGCGACCCGCCGGTGTTCCGGCTTCGCCTGAAAGAGATGGAGATTCTGGAGGACAATGTCGTCGTCGGCCGGAAAGGACGCCTGCAGATTGGGAAGGTCATGACGCCCATCTACTGGCCGAAATGGACCTTCCGTCCCGGTTTGGACAAGCTGATCGACATCGACTTCGACAGCGGCCGCGCCGCCGAACTCGGCTACTATCTCAATTACGGACAGCGGTTCGCGTTGAGCCGGAACGCCGATCTCGGGTTCCGTTTCATCCCCACGGAGAAGGAAGGGGTAGGACTGGGCCTCGAAGGGCAGTACGACTACATGACCAAGCCCAGTTCGCCGCTGTTCCGGGGCAAAGGGGAATTCCGGTCGCTGGCGACCACCGAGGAGCGCGGCTATTTCGAGGCCTACCATCGCCATGAACTGACCGAAGACACGGTCATGCTCCTGCAGACCGAGTACTGGGACGATGAGGACATCATCAAGGACTTTTATTACAACGAATACCGGAACCGCACGGAACCGCGGAGTTTTGCCAATGTGACCTACACCCGGCCCACCTATCTGGCCACAGGCACCTTCCGCTACAACGTGAGCGATTTCGTCGCCGAGACCGAGCGCCTTCCGGAAGTGACCTACCATTTGCTCGAGCGGCAGCTCGCCCAGCGCCTGTACGTCAGTTTCGACACCATCGACGGATTCAACGAGCGCGAGCCTTCCGATACCAGCGCCTGGCGCATGGCCAATGTCGCTCGCGCAAGCCTGGACCTGGATGTCGCGGATGTGCTCAGCGTCGTGCCGTTTTACGAGGCCGACCTCTCGTGGTATTCGCGCACCGTGGACGACGGAGACTCCGACGCGCGGTTCGCCAATACGGTCGGCGTTACGGCGCAATCGCGGTTTCATCGGGCCTATCCGGGGGCGCTGGGATTTTCAGGATTCAAGCACGTGATCGTGCCGTCGCTCACGTATTCCTATCGTCCGGAACCCACCATGGATGTCGACGAGACGCCCCGTTTCGACGCCTACGACAACGTGTACGGCCGGAGCCGTATCGAGGGCAAGATCGGAAACATTCTGTTCGCGCGCGACGCCCTTACGGGCGATGTCTGGCAGGCCGCCCGCCTGACCCTGTACCACGGCAATGATTTCTGGAACGAGATCCGGAGTTCCACCGACTACGAGATGGAACTGGATCTCCGGCCGCGCCCCTGGTGGGGGATCTTGACCGTCACCGAGCACCACAGCATCGGCAACGACGTCGACCTGGACGAGCCCTATCTGTTTGAACGGCTGGCCCTCCAGTTCTGGGAGGACATGATGGGCAAGCCCTACGATCCCGAACTGGCCTTCCGGTATAACGCGGTGTACGGCGACTACGACCGAATCCTCTCGTATCTCTACTACGACGATCTGGCCCAGGGAGGCCGCTTCGGCGCCCGGCTGGGGTTCGCGTACACCGAAACCCAGGACAATGTGTTTAACCGCGAAATCCTCTATGGCGCGCGCTACAAACTCAGCGAAGAATGGGCGTTCGCGTTTGAGCACCGCTACGATCTCGAACGCGGCGACTTGTATCAGCAGGAGTACGAAGTCCGCAAACGCTTCAAGTGTTTTGACTGGTCGTTCCAGGTCCGCGACCGCACGCAGGGCTGGGATTTTAACGTGGCCATCAGTCTTTCGGCGTTCCCCGGCACGAAACTGAAATTCTAGACCGGGCGTACTCCTTTCCCGGCGGGTTGCTGCCCGACAGGGCACGACCGACCATCGAGGCACAGCAATGAGCAGCGCGACAGGCAGGATCATCGACACGATTCTGTCGGAGATCATCGATCTCCGGCATGAACTCCATCAGCATCCCGAGATCCGGTTCCAGGAGTCGTGGACGTCCAACCGGATTTCGGACGCCTTGACGAAGTGGGGGATCCCGCACCGGACCGGTCTCGGAAAGGGCACGGGCATCGTCGCGTCGATTGCGGGAAAACCCGGCAAGACCATCGCGCTGCGCGCGGACATCGATGGGCTGGAGGTGGAGGAAGCGACCGGCCTGCCCTACGCATCCCGGATACCCGGACGCATGCACGCCTGTGGGCATGATGGTCACGTGGCGAACCTCCTGGGCGCCGCCCGGGTGCTGCTCGAATGCCGCGGCGCACTCCGGGGGACCGTGCGCCTCCTGTTTCAGCCCGGTGAAGAGCAGGGGGGAGGGGCACGCTATATGATCGCGGACGGCGCGCTGGACGGTGTCGACGCCGTCTTCGGCCTGCACGGCTCGCCCCAGTTCCCGGCCGGGACGATCGCCGTCAAGAGCGGATCCCTGATGGCCAGCGCGGATTTTTTCCGCATGGTTATTCAGGGAAAAGGCTGCCATGGGGCCGATCCGGCGTCGGCGATCGATCCCGTGATTGTCGCGGCGCACATCACCACAGCCCTGCAGACGGTGGTCAGCCGGGAGGTCGATCCCCGGCAGCCCGCCGTCGTTACGGTCGCGCACATCGAGGCGGGCACCACCACCAACATCATCCCCGACACGGCGTTGCTCGAAGGCACCATCCGGAGTTTTGACCCCGAAACGGACGCCCTCCTCCGCGAGGCGATCGAACGGATCGCGGGCCACACGGCCCAGGCGTTTCGGGCTTCCGCGTCGGTTACGTTTGGCGAAAAGGCCTATCCGCCGCTCCTGAACGATGCGGCCATGACCGAACTGCTGATCGACAGCGCGTGCCGGACCATCGGGGCCGCCAATGTCGTTGTTCTGACCGAACCGCAGATGATCGCCGAGGATTTCGCGTGCTATCTGGAGAAGGTTCCAGGGGCGTTCTTTTTTCTCGGCATGGCGAATGAGCCGGAGGCGCCGTACCCGCCGCTGCACAGCCCGTATTACGATTTCAACGACACGGCACTGCGCACGGGCATCGGCGTCATGGCCGAACTCGCCCTCAGATTTCTGTCGGCAACGTGACGGAAAACGCCGCCTACGGTTTCAGCTCGTACCGGGCCACCTCGTAGCCGGGCATCTCTGCGATATACACCTTGAGCCCTTCGTTCATGAGTTGCGCCCCCGTGCACTCTTCCGTCTTGCCCTGGCTGAAAAACTCGACGGTGTACTGGCTCTCGGGCTTCAGGCCGCGCAAACGGAGCTGCATCCCCAGCACGTCGCTCTTCTGCCGGCGAAACGCCTGCACAAACCCCCCGCCGGTCTCAGGCGCGTTGAACTGCCAGCCCATCCAAGCGGCCGGATCGACCGAATACCCCGTCAAAGGATAGAAATCCCCATAATAATAGGGCGCGATGCTGCGCCATTGCCGGAAGAGCGTGCGCAAGGCCTCGTAATCCAGGTCCCGGATGCGCAGGTCAAACCCGCATACAACGCTCGGGCAGGCATTACTCCAGAACGCATAGGGCTGGACCGGCGTCCGGCCCGCGCCGTAGTACGGCGCATCGACATGGGCGACCGTCCCCGTCCCGTGGTACGGCACGATGAACGAGAGGCCGTAGGTCATGCCCTGGTGGCCGATGGGCTCGTAGGCGTAATCGCTGCGCCACAACGGCACCGCCCGGCGCAGCGTGTCGAGGTCGTTGCGTCTTCCGCCGGACGCGCAGGTGTCGATCAGCATGCCCGGGTGCCGCCGCAACAGCTCATCCCAGTAGGCCAGATAGCCCGTGACGTGGCGGATCTCGGCCATGCCGACGCGATCTTCGGTATCCAGGGCCCGCCAGTAGGGGAGGGGCTCCATGTTGAAATCCTGGCGGTACAGGTCAATGGCGTTGTCGGTAAGCAGCTTGTCGACGTGGTTGGTGAGCCATTCGCGCACCTCGGGCTCACCGAGGTTGAGCAGCCCGCCGTTTGCCCCGCCGAGGACCCACTCCGGATGGTTAAGTGTAATCCACCGGCCCGGTGTGACCCGTTCCGGCTCGAACCATACAAGCGTCTTCAGACCGCGGGCATGTGCGTGGTCGCTGATGGGTTTGAAGCCGTTCGGAAACCGCGTGGCGTCGACTTCCCAGGTTCCCACCCTGGACCAGGACCCCTCGCACGGATACCAGCCCGCATCCATCCACCAGTAGTCGATGTCGAGGCCTTCCTCGAGGTAGCGGTCGATGAACATGATCTGGTTCTGCTCGTTGGCGCCGTGCATCTCCTCATAGGCCCGGGAACTCGACGCCAGGAGCATCGGTTTGGGCGGTTCCCCGCCCGGCCGCGGCATCCCGTGCGCCATCATCCAGCGCCGCCACTGGTTCTGCGCGTCTATCCAGTCCCCGTCCTTCCAGAACAGCAGGACAATCCCCGGCGTGCGAACCTCCTCGCCCGGATACAACACGAAGCGCGTGCTCTCCTGGCCGGCCACGACGGACAACCCATTCTTGTCGTCGCGCACGAACCGCGCGGCCCATTGCCCCGGCCACCCCACGGCCATGACAATGCCTTCCTGTCCGCATTCGAGGTTGAAAAACGGCATGTCTTTGTCCGAAGAGCGTCCCCCTGCCCCGCCCAGCGCGGTGGTGGTCGACGGGGCCAGGTCGGTCGGATAGGGACGGTAGGCCTCCGCGTCCGCGGCGCCGCCTTTGAAATGGTGCAGGCGATACGGCGACGACGAACCGTGCGTGAAGGCGGTCTTGAGAACCTGAATGTCCGAGAGGACAGGCGTGTTGGCCGTCCCGGTGTTCTTGAAGTACAGCACCCACTCGACCGCCGGGAAATGGGCGTATTCGATGCCTTCCCACCGGACTTCGAGACCGGTCGCCGGATCGCTGTACGTGACGGTATGCGCGGCCCGGGCGTCGTCCAGCCCCACGACGTTGCGCGACGTCTCCCACGTCGACAACAAGGCGTCGGAGGGCTGTTCGCC
Source organism: Candidatus Hydrogenedentota bacterium (assembly GCA_012719295.1). Taxonomy (GTDB): domain Bacteria; phylum Hydrogenedentota; class Hydrogenedentia; order Hydrogenedentales; family SLHB01; genus UBA2224. Next base: position 5,685 of record JAAYAQ010000075.1, read on the forward strand.
ATACTGGAAACTGAACGGCGGCGCAACGGCGGCGTCTTCCTGCGCGGACAGGGCCAATTCCGCCGGAGGTCCCGCGAGAAACGTGCCCATCCCCGCGGACGTGCGCAGCCAGTGAATGAGGTCGATGGGGCGGCTCGGCTCTTCTTTCACAACAAGAGTGAACCGTGCCACGTAATCCGGCGCGCCGCTGGGGGTGGCGGCATGTTGCCCGACCAGGTCGGGGCCGCCTTCGGCGCCCGCGGCCACCGTGAATTCGGTCAGGGCCACGCTGAATCGCGGTTCGGCGGAGAGGTCAGCGGTCCAGATTCCGGCTTTCGCGCTGCGGAATTCAAGGGTCCCGGCGGCGGGGATTTCGGTGATGGGAAGACCGTGCGTTTTTCCGGAAGTGTTGGCCTTCAGTGCCG
>JAAYAQ010000012.1 GCA_012719295.1 Candidatus Hydrogenedentota bacterium
CAGCGCTTCGGCCATGGCAAGGACGGCCCAGTTGTCGTACGCATACTGGCACGTGGTATCCGGACGGCGCGGCACATAGCCCAGGCGGTCACGGTCGCCCGAGAACTCCAGGTTCGCGATGGCGCGCATGACCGCGAAGACCGACTCCGGATCGGGCGCCCCGACGCCTTTTGTGTGTGCATCGAGCAGGACCACGTTAGAGAGCTCCATGCGCACATTGGGCACCGGGGCATAGCCGTGGCAGTCAAACAGTTCTTCTCCGGGCAGGAAACCGAGGCGCTGGTCGAGGGTCTCGGCCAGGGAGGTCATCATGCACGGCATGCGTTCCGGCGTGATGAGGGCCAGAAGCGGGAACTTCGTGCGGTAGGTGTCCCAGGTAGACCATCCATGATAGAAGGTGCGGCCCTCACCGGCGCGATGAACCTCGCCGTCATCGCCCATGTAGTAATCGAGGCTGTCGGTCATGTTGAACGGGGACAGGCACGACCTGTACAGGAGGCTGTACAGGAGCCGCTCATGCTCTTCCTGGCCGCTGGCCTGAACCCGCTGTAGAATGGTCTCCCAGGCCTGTTCGGCGGCGGCCCGGCACTGCTCAAAGTCCCATCCATAGGCTTCGTGTTCGATGTTTCTGCGGGCCTGGGCGACGCTGATGGCGGAGAAGCCTACCTTGATGCCGAGCGGCTGGGTGTGGCGGCGGTTGAGACGGGCGAGCGCCACAAGCCCTTCTCCGGCCACACTGGCCCGAACGGCCGAATCGTTGGGGTACGCCGGGAACAGCTCGACGCTGGCGGCGGGGTGCTGAAAGCGGATCCAGAAATAGAGCCGGTACCAGCCGCAGGCGTTCATTTGTTCGCAGGTAAGTTCGCCCGCGATTTCCGTCGGGCTCACGACCAGGCAATGGGCATCGCGGACCGGGGTGAAACCGCGGCAGAAATCGATGAGGACGCCGTGGTCGCCCTGGGCGGGATAGACGTAGCGGTGGATGCCCACGTGATGGGTCGCGGTGAATTCGGCGGTAATCCCGGATTCAAAGGCGAGGGAATAGTATCCGGGCCAGCATTGCTCGGATTCTTTGACGAACGGCTGGCGGCAGGCCTCCGGCGTGAGTTCGGACGGTATGGCGACGAGGGGCAGCACCGAGATGTTCCCGCCGACGCCCGCGTTGCCCACCCCGCTGAAGCGGACGTGCGAAAAGCCCGTCACGGCCCGGTCCCGGTAGTCATATCCCGCATGGGCTGATCCGGTAACGGCGCCGGGAAAGGTGTCTGGTGCGAGTTTCACAAAGCCGAAGGGCATTTCGGCGCCCGGATACATTTGACCGTGGTCGCCGGAGGTGCCGAGAAATAGATTGACCTTCTGCAGGATTCCGGACAGCTTCGAAGCCATAGGTTTAACGGAATCCCTCCATGCGAAGTTTCAGGTCACGCGGGCTGGTGGAGTTGTCGAGGGCAGTCTGCTCGTCGATCCGCTTTTCCTTCCAGAGGATGAAGAGCGCCTGATCGAAGGTCTGCATGCCGTACTGTTCAAAGCCGTCTTCAATCAGCTTGGTGATGTCATTGAAACTCTTGCCCTGTTCGATGTACTCGCGCACCGTGCGGTTGCCAATCAGGATTTCCGCGGCGACGCACCGGCCGTGGCCTTCGATGGCGGGGAGCAGGCGCTGGGAACATACGGTGCGCAGCACGCTTGCAAGCTGCTTGCGAATCTGGGGCTGTTGGTGCGGCTCAAAGAAGTCCATGATCCGGTTGAGGGTCTCCACGGCGTTGACGGTGTGCAGCGTGGAGAACACGAGATGGCCCGTCTCCGCCGAGGAGATGGCCGTGCGGACGGTTTCGGCGTCGCGCATTTCGCCGATGAGAATGACATCGGGGTCCTGGCGCAACGCGCCGCGGAGCGCGTTGGCGAAGGACAGCGTATCCTGGCCGACCTCGCGTTGAGTCACAATGCCGATCTTGTCGCGGTGCAGGAACTCCATCGGGTCTTCGACCGTGATGGTGTGTACGGGCCGGGTGCGGTTGATCTCGTCGACCATGGCGGCGAGGGAGGTGGATTTTCCGCTTCCGGTGATGCCCGTGAACAGCACGAGGCCGTTCTTCAACTGGCAGATTCTGTGCAGGACGGGCGGCAGCCCCAACTCGTCGATTTCCTTGATGTCGAGGGGGATGGTCCGGAGGACGATGCGGGGATCGCCGTCGTCGAAGCACACGTTCACCCGAAACCGGGCGATATTCTCCAGCATGTAGGACGTGTCGAGTTCCTTGACCTTCTTGAACTTCTCGACTTCCTGGGGAGGCACGATCTCATTGAGCATCGCCATGATATCGGCGGTGGTCAGGACCTCGGCTTCCAGGCGGATCAAATCGCCGTCGATGCGGAGCATGGGCGGGTTATCGGTTTTCAGATGGAGGTCGGAGGCGTTTGCATCGACGGCCTCGCGCATCAGATCGTGCAGATTCATGCTTCAGCACTCCTTTAGTGACAACGCGTTCATCCGGGAGCACCCCCAAACCGCGGCAAGCCACCTAAAGCATACCACGTTTTGGGGGCAACGTGCTTCATGCAAGCCGCAGCCCGGGGTGGGGCCGGGTGCGGGTGTCTCCCAGAAACCCGTGTTTGTAGCGTGAATAGCCTGCCGCGGCGATCATGGCGCCATTGTCGACGCAGAGTTCGAAGGGGGGCATACTCACGGGGATGCCGAGCTCGCCGGTGAGCCGTGTACGCAGGAGCCGGTTGGCCGCCACCCCGCCGGCCAGGACCAGGCGCCGGGCGCCGGTCTGTTCGACGGCCTGGCGGGTCTTGAGCAACAGGGTGTCCACGGCGGCCGCCTGAAAACTGGCGGCGATATCCTCGCGAGAGATGCCGCCTTCGCGCAAGCGGTACAGGACCGCGGTTTTCAGACCGCTGAAGCTGAAGTCGAGGGATTCGGTTTGCGTCATGGCGCGCGGGAAATCACACGTTTCCGGGTTGCCCGATTCCGCCGCCCGCTGGATCGACGGGCCGCCGGGATAGGGTAGTTCGAGCAGGCGGGCCACCTTGTCGAAGCACTCGCCCACGGCATCGTCCCGCGTGGTCCCGAGGATCCGGTAATCGTGGGGGCGCTCGCACCAGATCAGGCAGGTGTGGCCGCCGCTGACGACCAGGGTCAGGAAAGGAAACACGGGCGGGTCGCCGCTGAGGAAGGCCGAGAAGATGTGCCCCTCGATGTGGTGGACCGGCACGAAGGGCTTCCGCCAGGCGTAGGCCAGCGCCTTTGCAAAACACACGCCGACAAGCAGCGAGCCCATGAGGCCGGGACCGTTGGTCACCGCAATGGCCGAGACCTCTTCCTGGCCGCAGCCGGCGTCGGCCAGCGCTTTCCGCACGAGCTGGGAGATGCACAGGATGTGCTGGCGCGACGCGATCTCGGGGACCACCCCGCCGAATTCCGCATGCACGGCAATTTGCGAGGCGACCTCGCTGGACAGGATGCGGGCGCCGTCGGCCACCAGCGCCACGCCGGTCTCATCGCACGACGTTTCAATTCCGAGCACAAGCGTCATTGCACCAGCTCCGAGGCGTGCACGAGCGTCACGCCCTTGGTTTCAAGGAAGCGCAGGATTTCGGGAAGCAAGGCGGCGGTGGTGGCCCGGAAATGGCAGATGCCGATGGCGGGAGCGCCGGACTCCGCCGCGTCCACCAGCGCGGCGACCTGAGCGCGAATGGCGTCCGGTTCGGATTCATTGTCGAGAAAGACCGCACGGCTGGCCGTGGGCACGCCGAGCTCGCGGGCGACAGTTTCCGCAACGGTATCCGTCGTGGTTCGGCTGTCAATGAAGAAGAGACCGCGGCGTTTGACGCCATGGAGGAGCCGTTCCATCGCATCGGCGTCGGCGGTGAATTTCGAGCCGGTGTGGTTGTTCAGGCCGGCGGCTCCCGGCACGTTGGCGAGGGCGGCATCGAGGCATTCCTGCATTTCCTCTTCGTTCATGCGGGTGGTGAGCTGGTCAGGAAACGCAGCCTCGCCGTTTTCGGATTCGAGCGGCAAGTGCACCAACACTTCGAAGCCTCGAGACCGGGCGGTCTCCGCGGTTTCGCGCGCGAAGGGCGTGCCCGGGAGTATGGCGAGCGTCAGACGCGTGTCCATGGTCAGGATGGCGTCGGATGCGAGCGTGCCGTACCCGCCGTCATCCACGATAATGGCGGCGCGGGGAGCGGTGCCGGATACCGTTGCCGGTTTCGGGGAATCCGGACGTGTTTCCGGCTCCCTCGCGGGCAAGCGGGACGCCGTATCGGGTACCTCGGGTTCAAATCCGAACAGGCTCCGGAAGAGCAACGGGGCCGACTGGTAGAGCCGGGAGGGGTCCATCCAGAGATCGACCCCGGCGCCATCGAACAGGCGCACGCCGCGCTCGATATCCAGTCGAACGACCGGGAGGCCTTTCCAGGTGACCTCGATGGCGTCCTGCCCGGCCACGGGCGCGACGACCGGCGCGTCTTCCTGAAGGGCTGGCAACGCGCTGGTGAGCAACCCGGAGACCGCGCCGAGATCGCTCACCGAGCCGGTGACCGCGCGAAAGGCATAGGCACGCCATCGCACGGGCCCTTCCTGGCGGTCCTGCCGGGCGCTTTCGCGCACGTCGCTGAAAGAAGGGATGCGGGCAAGGGCCGCGCTGACGTGGCGCGCCAGTTCGTCGCAGGCGGCGGTCAGATCATAGCGCTCGGCGCCGCCCATGACCCGCACGACCGCGAACATGCGGTTGAGCATGGCGAAGCGAAGTTCCGTGCAGCGGCCCTGGGGAGCTTCCACGCGTTCCAACGAGACCTGCTGCAGCGTCATGCCGTGTGTCAGGGCCGAGATGATGCTTTCCGCCGGGATGGAGGCGGGAACGCCCACCTCGAAGGCATACTCGTTCCACTGCGCCCCGGCATCGCGTCGTACCACGGACTCGTATCGCTTGATGCATTCCGGGGGCAGATGGCTTCGCATACACAGGTCTTCGATGTGGTCGGCCATGGCATCCGTTGCCGGAACGAGATTCAGGGGAAGCGAAGCGATGTGATTGCGTATGAGCACGAAGCTGATCAAGACAAGGATGAGCACGGCCATCAGCCCGGTGATTGGGACGGCCCACCTGGAGAAGGAAGAGCGCCCGCCGGCAGGATCCATGGGCGGGCCCGTCTCAGGATGTGGCAAGGCCTCGGGCATTACACGTCCACCCACTCGACGGGACTGATGGCGCGGCCGAGGAAGCGTTCCCCGACGCGTGCGAAGTTGTCGGGGGCATCCGTCACAAGGAAGATGTATCGGGGCGGGGCAGGATCTTCGCGTCTCAGGCCCAGCCCGTTCAGGGTTTCGGCCACCGCAAGCGAAGTGGCCCGGGCGCTGTCGACGAGGGTTATGTCCGGCCCGGCGGCCGCCTGAATGACGTCTCGAAGCAAGGGATAATGCGTGCACCCCAGCACAAGCGTGTCGATGTCGCAGTGCAGCAGTTCCTTGAGATAGGCGGCGGCCACCTGGCGCGGGACGGTCCCGTGCAGCCACCCTTCTTCCGCGAGCGGCACAAAAAGCGGGCAGGGTTTCGAGAAGACGCGTGCCCCGGGGGCCATGCCCAGAATCGCCTCCTCGTAGGCCTTGCTGGCGATGGTACTGGCCGTGCCGATGACGCCGATGCGCCCGGTGGCCGAGAGGTCGACCGCGCACCGCGCGCCGGGCGCGATGACGCCGAGCACGGGAATGTCCAGTTTGTCGCGCAACGATTCGAGCGCGTGCGCGGAGGCCGTGTTGCACGCGACGACGAGCATCTTGATGCCGCGTTCGACCAGCACGCCGGCGCATCCCGCGGCATAGCGTATCACGGTTTCGCCGGACTTGGTGCCGTAGGGCACCCGGGCGGTGTCGCCAAGGTAGATAATGGATTCATCGGGAAGGCCTTCCGCGACACGGGCAAAGACGGTCAGACCGCCGACCCCCGAGTCGAAGATTCCGATGGCCGCATCCGATTCGGCCATGTCAGGGGCCTACCGGAGCCGTGCCACCGAGCCATTGGGAACCCCTGGGCAGCGCGTGGGCCCAGTTGCAGTGCGCGTCCTTGAACGACTCCTCCGCGGCGGCCCCTTCGATCAGGAAGCGGACTCTCGTGACCTGTGAAGCATCCGCACCACGCAACTCCGGGTCGGTGAGGGTGTGGACAATGCCCTGAAGAAAGAGCATTTCGGTGGACACACTCGCCATTCGCCGCAATCCCGTAATGGCCTCCATCGAGAGATCAACGATCAATTCACCGCTTTCCATGAGAAACATCCCGCGGACACGGGTGGCCGGTGGAACCACGGGAGTCAAGACGCCCTCGGGGCCCGCGATCAGCGCGTCCAGAGCGGCATGACAATTGGCGATGGTATCGTCGGCCAGAGTGAGCCGTCGGGCTTCCGCTACGAGAAACCGCCCGTCCTCCGAAGCGAAGTAAAGCTGCGTGTCGCGCAATTCCTGAGAGAGCGCCTGGGGATCCGCGGGCGCCTCCACGCCCGGCGCGCGCGTGACCGCCGGCGCGGGAAACGGACTTCGGCCCTGTTGCACCATGTTGAAGACCACGAGGCCCAGGGCGACAACAAGAATCAGCGTGAGCATGGCCCAGAGGCCGAGCAAGGCCTTTTTTACGAAATCCTGGCGTTGTTCGGATTTCATGGCGCCCCTCCATCCCGGGCCGCGCCGGCGGCGCACGCGCGAATGCCGTCGGCGAGCCCCTGTGCAATCTTCAACTGGTAACTTTCGTCAGCGAGTTTGGGGGCTTCCGCGTAGTTCGTGAGCGAGCCCGCCTCGATGACGATGCAGGGAAAACTGACCGCGTCGAAGATGCGGCAGGGCGCAGCGCGCACGCCGCGGTTGATGGCCCCCGTCGCATTGGCGAGTTCTCGCGCGAGAACCCCGGCGATTTCGGCGCTCTGTGCGGCGTAGCGGCGGGCTCCGGAGGCCTTGGGGCGGGTGGACGCGTCGATGCCCGTGTCCAAATGGGCAGGCGGTGGGACAAAGAGTTCAAATCCCTGGCTGGATGGCGAGATGCTCGCACCGGCATGAATGCTGATCAAAAGGTCGGCCTTTTGCGCTTTGGCAAGGCGGGCCCGGACATCAAGGGTCGGATTGGCATCCTGGGTCCGCGTGAGGACCACCCGCCCCCCGAAAGAGCCTTCCAACAGCCGGACCGTGTGTCGCGCAACCGCGAGGGTGAAGTCCTTTTCGAGAATCGCGGGATTCGTGCAGCCGGGATCGGAGCCGCCGTGGCCCGCGTCGATCACGATGGTGTTGATGCCGGCGCCCGGTTCCGCCGGCGCTTTCGGCGCAGGGGGCAGCGGCGGAAGCTCTTCGAGCGGGACCTCCTCGGGAACACCGGTCCGTGGCGCGGGCAGGGTCAGGTCCTCCATGTCGACAGTTTCCGGTTCCTGGAGGCGCGCATCGTCCGGCGCGGCTGCCACGAGAACCCGTCGGCCGTCTCCATCGAAAACGGCGTCCGGGAACGCGGGCCGCGCGTCCGTGCTGGCGCGCAAGACCCCGTGGGATAGTTGAGACAGGCTCAGGGAGGCACGGCCGGCTTCACCGGCTTCAGAGGCCCGGGCGGCAGAGGTCGCGGCCAGAATCAGGCCCATGCCGGCGGCAAGCAGAATACGTCTCGCCGGCTTCATGCTCGGACAGTTGCGAGTAAACAAAACCCCTTGACTCCTTTATGCTGGGGATGTCGCGCCAGAATTGCGGGTCACCTCAACCGTTTCCTCAGAATCAATCCCCGGCCTGGAGACAGGGTTTCCGGCCGCGGCCCGTCATTTTCTCAGGTTGATCATGCGCTGTCGGACAAAGATGCTGTCCTCGGGTGCATGACGGCCCCCCCATGACTTGAAGGTCAGGACCAGCACCACGCAACCTGCGACAAACAGACCGATCAGAATTCCCAACCCAATTTTGTCTCGAGTGGTCATCTGAGAAGGCTCCGTTCCAAACCGTACCCCGCCGCGGCCCCGGCCTGTCCCGTGTCGTGCAATCTCAAGTATACCATCGGTTTGTGTTCGAAGGTCAACCTGACAGGATCACTCGTTCTCGCTCCATTTGCGGATGTACATGCCGGAACCGATCTGGAGCTTTTTTTTCTTGCCGAGTTTGATGCTGGCCTGAGCCTTGGCCACTTCCGAGTTGAGTTTCTGCAAGCAGCTTTCACATAGGCGTTTGCTGAGGCTGATGGCCGGGGCGCCGCAGCGGCCGCAGACCGCCTTGGCCTGCTGGTCGGGCAGGGTGGCGATCCGCCCTTCCGCAACAAGGCGCAGAATGCAGTCCAGCGTGACCCCCGTCAATTCGGCAATCTGCGTGGGAATCAGGTCGGGGTGCCCTTCCATGGTTTTACGCAAGGTTTCGTAGTCGGCGTCCTCGTCGGGCTCGCATTTGGGGCAGACGGGAGCGCCCTTCTTGTTGAACATCTGATTGCAGCGTGGACACTTTGCCAGCGGCATGGTTCTTCTCCCTAGTGGCCCCAGTCCAGCGCGATACTCTCCCGGTCCAGTTCCACATTCCCCAAAACCCCCGCTTTCACGATGCATCCATCTGGAGAGACGTCCACTCCCACGACAATACTTCGGATGGGCCG
>JAAYAQ010000434.1 GCA_012719295.1 Candidatus Hydrogenedentota bacterium
CCGGACGGCAATGACGGGAACCCCGGCTCGCTCGAAGCGCCGTTCGCGACGATCCAGCGCGCGCAGGAGGCGGTGCGCGGCCTGCTCGCCCAGGGCCTCGACAACAACGTGACCGTGTTCCTCCGGGAAGGCGAATACGTCCTGGAGCAACCCCTGGTCTTCGGCCCCGCGGACTCCGGCACCGCCAATTTCATCGTCCGCTACGCCGCGTACCCCGGCGAAACGCCGGTCCTCTCGGGCGGACGCCGCCTCACCGGCTGGACAAAGGGCGAAAACAACCAATGGACCCTCAACGTGGCCGAGGCCGCCGGCGAAGCGTGGCCCTTCCGGCAACTGTTCGCCGACGGGGAGCGCCTGCCGCGCGGACGCTTCCCGAACCCGCCGGACCTGCTTCGCGTCGAGGCGGTATCCCCCGACGTGACCGGGATCACCCTCACCACCGCCCCGCCCGTCGCCAGTCTCTCCGGCAAAGACGCCGAACTGGTCATGTACCAGAACTGGTCCATTTCGCGGACGGCCATTGTCTCCTCCGAAAACAACGTGCTCAAACTCGCCAACCCGATGGGCTGGATCGGCCACGGCGATGCGACCACGGCCAGCCCGGGCAAACCCGCCATCATCGAGAACGCGCTGGAATTCGTCGACCAGCCCGGCGAATGGTATCTGAACCGCACGTCCGGCCTGCTGACGTACCAGGCCGCCGAAGGCGAAGACCCCAACGCGAAGGCGTTCATCGCGCCAAAACTCGAACAGCTGCTCGTCGTGGAAGGGCATCCGGATGCCCCCGTCATCAACCTGTGGTTCGAGGGCCTGACCTTCGCGCATGCCGAATGGGCCCTCCCCCCGTTCGGCTACCTGGGCATCCAGGCCGGACATTACGGCACGACCACGGCGGACCGCACCTACGTTCTTCCCGTCGGCATTGAATTCATCTTTGCGGAACGGTGCGCGCTCGAACGCTGCCGCGTGGAGCATTTCGGGGCTTCGGCCATCGGCTTCGGCCCCCGCTGCCGCCACAACCGCGTCGCCGGCTGCGCTCTCACCGACATCGGCGGCAACGGGATCATGACCGGCTGGCGCGGCAAGGGCAGCCTGGCGGGCTCCGCCCCCGCCGAAGACCACCACCTCGCGGCCGATTGGGCCAACCCGGACGACGTGCCCACCGGCAACGAGATCGTCGCCAACGAGGTCCAGACCTGCGGCGCCGTCAATCACGGATGCGTGGGCATCTTCGACGCCTTCTGCGCGGAAACCCGCATCGCCCACAACGTCGTGCACGCGATGCCCTACACCGGCATCTCGGCGGGCTTTCGCTGGGACGAATCCCCCACCAGCCAGCGCGGCGCCGTCATCGAATACAACCACGTCTACGACACGATGCGCATGCTTGCCGACGGCGGCTGTCTCTACACCCTCGGCTGGCAGCCCGGCGCCGTAATCCGGGGCAACGTCTTCCATGACGCCCACCGCAGCGCGTTTGCGCACGGCGGCGCGCCCAACAACGGCATCTTTTTCGACCAGGGCAGCAAGGGGTTCCACGTCACGGGCAACACAATCTACAACTGCAGCGGCGGACCGATCCGCTTCAACCAGACCGGCGCGGGCAGCATGACCTGGGAAAACAACGCCCTCGAAACCGGTCCCGATTACGCCGCCGAACCCTAGACGCCCGCGCCCTTCACCGCCCTTCGTTGCGGTCCCCGTTACCGGGTCCGCCGGGTGGCCTCGTTTTGCGTCACGGCGGCGCGTGCAGGTATGCTTCCGCTGCATGCATTCCCGCAACAGAAAGGAACGGCGTTCGATGCACACTCCTTGCCTGATTCTCGTACCGCTGGCCATGCTTCTGGCCCTTACCGCCAGCGCCGCGGAGCTCTCGTTCGAAGACATTGCGTTCACGGCACGCTGCGACGGCACCGAGCAGCGCTACGTGATCGGCCTCCCGCCGGGGCTGGATGCGAGCGCGCCGCATGACGCCCTGATCGCCCTCCACGGCCATGGCTCGGACCGCTGGCAATTCGTCCGGGAAGAACGCGGCGAATGCGCGGCCCCGCGCCATATCGCCCAGGAACGTGGAATGGTCTTTATCTCGCCGGATTACCGCGCCACGACCTCCTGGATGGGCCCGAACGCCGAGGCCGATCTGGTGCAGATCATCGAGGCAGTGCGGGAAAAATACAACGTAACGCGATTCTTCCTTTGCGGAGGCTCCATGGGCGCGTCCGGCGCGCTCACGTTCGCGGCGTTGCATCCCGATCTCATCGCCGGCGTGGCCGCGATGAACGGCACGGCCAACCATCTCGAATATGAGAACTACCAGGATGCCATCCGGGAATCGTTCGGGGGCACAAAAGCCGAGATCCCGGAGGAATACAAAAAGCGCAGCGCGGAATACTGGCCCGAACGCTTCACCATGCCGTTCGCCATGTCGCTCAGCGGCCAGGATGAGGCCGTCCCCCCGCAGAGCGGCCTCCGGCTCGCCGACGTGCTGCGGAAGATGGGCCGCGACGTCCTCGTCATCTATCGCGAAGAACAGGGCCATTTCAGCACCTACGAAGACACCCGGGCGATCGTCGAACACATCCTCGCCCGGGCCGACGCCCTCGCGGCGAAGCCATGATTCCGGGCGCCGCGCCCATGACTGGACATTCCCCGGGCCGCTCACGGTATGATGCGCCCCCGGAGCGTACACACGAAAGGAACCACCCATGACGATGAAGCGCTTTACCCGGCGCACATTTCTGGGCCTTGCCGGCGCCGCCGCGGCGGCCGGGCTGGCGCCGCGGACCGCCCGCGCGGGCATCGGGCCCAACGAGAAGATCAACCTGGCCGTGATCGGCTGCGGCGGCATGGGCTCGCGCCACATCGAGGCCCTCGCCGTCAACGACAACTGCAACCTCGCCGCCCTCTGCGACGTCTACATCCCGCGGTACGTTGACCAGCAGAAGGTGGTCGAGGAACGAAGCGGCAGGAAACCCGACGGCTACCAGGATTTCCGGCGCGTCCTCGAACGCAACGACATCGACGCCATTCTCGTGGCCACGCCGGACCATTGGCATCCCCTGTTGACCATCCTCGGTTGCGAGGCTGGGAAAGACGTGTACGTCGAGAAGCCCGCCTGCACGACCGTTCAGGAGGGCCGCGCAATGGTCAACGCCGCCCGCCGGTACGGGTCCGTGGTGCAGGTCGGCATCCAGCAGCGCTCGATGCCCCTGTTTCAGCAGGCGATCGAAATCATCCACTCGGGCCGGCTGGGCGTCATCACCTCCGCCACGGCATGGGTCGGCACCAACGGCTCGCTCGTCCAGGAGAGCGTGCGCGAGGTCCCCAGGGGACTCGACTGGGACCTGTGGCTCGGTCCCGCTCCCTGGCACGACTACACCCAGGAGCGGTTTACGGCCTTCCGCGCCTTCATGGATTACGCGCGGGGGGGCGAACTCGCGAACTGGGGCGTCCATCTCGTCGACATCCTCCACTGGGGAATCCGCCAGGACCGCCCGCTGACCGCCCAGGCCGTCGGCGGCAATTATCTTGGCGGCGCGGGCGCGGACAACTATGAGGTCGTCGACGCCCTGCTCGAATACCCGGGCGCAACCGTGACCTGGGAGCAGCGCCACAGCAATACCCATTCATCCAAGGGTTACGGCATGCGGTTCCAGGGCACGCGCGGCCGCCTTACCCTCGACCGCGCCTCGTACTGGCTCGAGAACCTCGCGCCGGATTCCGATCTTACCCCCGGCGAGGTTGTAGGCGCCCCGGAACTCAGTTGGGCCAACCCCGACCACCACAATAACTTCTTCGAGTGCATCCGCGCGCGCAGGAAACCCCGGACCGATGTCGAGATCGGCGTGCGCTCGACGTCCGCCATCCTCATCGCGGGGGTCGCCCTCAAGGTGTCGCGCAAGCTCGTGTGGGACGGCGACGCCGAACGCTTCATCGGAGACGCGGAAGCCAACAAACACCTGACCCGGCCCTATCGCGCGCCGTGGCGGTTGGATGTATAGAAGGAGCCGATCATGCGCATCCACAGACTGTTCTTCGCGGGGATTCTCGGGTTCGCGGCCGCTGCGGGCGCGTTCGCCGCGACAACCGGCCAGCTCCTTGCCGATATCGCGGGCGGCGACGAGCATGCGCGCGCGGTGGCGCGCCAAGTTCTGCCCCGGCAGGGCGTAGAGATCATCCCCAGACTCGTCCCGCTGCTCAGCCACGAAGACATGGCGGTCAGCAAGACCGCGTTCAACGTGCTCGAGGATCTCGTCAACATGGCCGGTGCGCCGGGCCGCTTCAACGACCGCCTCTTCGCCACCGCCGAGCTTCTGAAACTGCTCCAGCCCGATCAGACGCCGGCCATCAAGGAAACCGGCATGCGGCTGCTTCCGTTGATCATGCCTCCGGACGTGCCGCTCGACCCGGTGTCGGTGCTGCTCCAGGACCCGGAGCTGCGCGAAAAGGCCCGTGAATGCCTCGAACACATCGGCACGCAGGAAGCGTCTGACGCGCTGCTCACGGCGATTCCCGGCGCCGACCCGGGCTTCGCGCGCGCCCTGGCCGATGCCGCCGGCCGCATCCACGAACCATCAAGCATCGAACCGCTGCAACGCATTGCGGCCGAGCATGCCGCCCCGGAAGTCCGCGCCGCCGCGCTCCATGCCCTGGCCTGGACCGGCGACCCCGCGCTCGCCGCCCTGTTCCGCGACGTCCGCGCAAAGGCCGACGAGGCCACCCGCCTCGAATGCGAGCGTGCCTTCATCCGGCTCGCCGGGAACATGGGCCGGAAAGGCGGCAGCTGGGACTATACCCTCGCCGTGTTTGAGGAAATCCTCGCTGAAACGCAGCACGACATCATCAAACGGGCCGCCATGATGGGACTCGGCCGGTTCGGCGACGAAACCGTGGTCGATCCCATCGTTGCTGCCGCGGCGGGAGGCGCTCCCCTGGTGCAGGCGACCGTCGTCCCCGCGCTCGAACAGCTCCGGGGGCCCGCAGCCACGCGGCGCATCCTCGCCGCCTATCCGAACCTCGAGCCCGCCACCCAGCTTCGCATGATTCAGATGTTTGGCCGCAAAAACGATCCGGCGTTTCTTCCCATCCTCAAAGAGGCCGCCCTCGGCCAGGACACCGCCTTTCGCCGGGCCGCGCTCGATGCGCTGGCCTCCGCGCGCTCGGTTGACGCCCTGCCCGTGCTCGTGACCCTGGCGCGCGAAGGCTCGGAGGAAGAACGCGCCCTCGCCATCCATGCCGCTTCCAACGTCGCGGGCAGCATTGGAGGCGCGGGCGACGCTGAAGCCGCCGGAAACGCCTTCCTGGAACTCTACGCCCTCGCCGGCGACCCCGCCGTGCGGCGTACCGCCCTGGAAGGCCTCGCACGCTATCCCGTCGCGGCTGCGCACGACACCGTCGTCTCCGCGCTTGCCGACGAGGCCCTGGCCAACACGGCACGAGCCGCCCTGCCCGGACTTTTCGGAGCGCTGGTCAAATCCGGCGCACAGGATAAGGCCCTCGAGATCTTCGACCGCGTGCTCCGCGGCGGAGCGGCCCCCGACGTCCTCGTGGGTATGGCGTCGCGCCTGCAGGGGCTTCAGACGGCGCTCGACACCACCCAACTGCTGGGCGTCGTCAAGCAGTGGCATGTCATCGGCCCCTTCCAATGGAAAAGCGACGACGACTGGACGGCCGCCTTCGTCGGCGAGCCCGACATCACGCTCGATGGCGTATACAAGGACGGCGACGCCGAACGCCGCTGGACCGCCGTCACCTCGGGCGACGCCCTCGGTCTGGTCGATCTCATGGGCACTATCGGTCAGTACGACCGCGTTTTTGCCTATGCCTATACGGAAATCGACGTTCCAGAAGCCACGCCCGCACAGATTCGCATCGGCTCCGACGACGGCAACGCCGTGTGGCTGAACGGCGAGAAGATTTGGGAAAACCGCGTGGACCGCGGCGCCGCGCCCGACCAGGACATAGCCCCCTGCCAGCTCCTGCAGGGCAAGAACCGCATCCTCGTCAAAATCAGCCAGGGCGCCGGCGGCTGGAACTTCATGCTCCGCGTCACCCGGCCCGACGGCACCGCACCGTGGTAGGCCGGGCCGTATCCCATGCCACAGGGCGTCCTCCGCTCGTGAGCGCCTGCCCCCGCATCGCGGCATGGCCGCGCGTGCCCTGATGCGACTAGCGCCTGTCGTGCCCTCTTGCGTATTTCACCCACTCGGGGGGTATACTGCAGGTGTCGGGGGGGCCGGCGGTGTCGAGGGAGGGGGAGACAGCCATGGGGGACGAGAACCCGGATCAAGGGTACCAGGCGGCCCAGGTTCTGTTCCAGCAGCAACGTTATGCCGAGTCCCTCGCGCTTCTTGACCGGCTGCTAAACAGCCATCCCGGCGCGCCCGAACTCCACTACGCCCGGGCTCTCTGTCTCAGCCGGCTCGGACGCCTTGGCGAAGCGGTCCAGACCTGCGACCGCCTCATCCGCGATTTCAGGCACGAGAATGCCCAGCGGCTCAAAGTGCAAATACTGACGAGACAAGCGAGTCCGCACGCTCCGGTTGCGCGTGTGCAGGAGCCGGGCCGGTACGCACAGCCGGGAAAGGCCCGGGGCAAACCCGTTCTGCTGGGCGCGGTCGCCCTCGCCGCCGCGGTCGTGCTCATGGGCCTGGGTATGCTGCTCGGAAGGGGCACGACCGGCCCCGAAGAGCGCCGCGCGCGTGACGCGGCCACATTGCCTCCTCCGTCTCCCGCCACGACGGCCCCGCCCTTGCACAGAGGTTTCGCACTGCTCGCCTCGTCCGTCGGAAGCACGTATCATGTCGAGGACGTGGCCGCATTCGCGGAACAAGGCGGGTTCGCGCTGGTGATCGTCGACTGGGCATGGATAACTCACCACTGGGAACAGACCCGTTTCGACGAATTGCAGACGCTGGTGGCCGCACTCCATGCCAAAGGCATCCGCACCGCCGCCATGTACCGTCCCCGCTTCCTCTCGGATCCGACCGTGCCGACGCAGACCAAAGCCGACGGCAGCAATGCCTTTTCCCACGGGTACCAGATTAACTACTTCGACCCGGCCGCCCGTCAATGGGGCATCGAATGGGGGACCAGGATTCTCAGACAGTGTCCTGTCTTCGACGAGCTGATCATCTACAACCCGCTTAATCTCGACGACAGCCCGGCAGCGCGGGAACAGCTCGCCCGGAACCCCCATGCCCGCGACGACGCGATCTGGACCTTCATGGAAGAGGCTCGCGCGGCCTGGCAGGCGGTACGGCCGGGCATCCAGACGGGCGTCGTTGCGATGCCGTCCCCGGAGTTCTGGGAGCGCGGGAGCAACTGCTTCGATTCCGCCTATCCCTTCTTTGTGCTACGTGACCATACCCCTATCGAGGAAGAGCTGCGGAATTTCCGTGTCATGCGCACGTCGATGGGGGACACCCTGAAAGCGGTTCTCGCCAAAGTGACCTGGGAATCCGGCGAGCGCGTTTCACCCGAGCGTCTCCGCGACTTCCAGGCCGCGGCACAAACGGAGAACATCCCGCATGTCTTCTGGACCCTGGAAACACTGGCCGACCCCGCCCGGTACAGTCCACGTGAGACGGCCGAAGCCCTCGCGGTGGATGAAGACCGGCTGGCCGCGCTATTCGCAACCGCGCCCCCGGCCCCCGCGGTGACTGTAACACGTGCGCAGGTCGACGAGCTTTTCAACACCATCGACAAGTTCGATACGAATGAACAGAAGGCAGAGAACATCAAGCGGCTGGCCGACCTTGCCAAGTCCGCGGACCCGGAAATGGCTGAATACCTTCTGCAGCAAGGACAGGACATCGTCCTGGACACATCCCGCGGCATCAACCAGCGCTGGATGATCTGTTACGTGCTCAGCGATTCCGGCGACGAGCGCACCGTGCCTGTCTTGAACCGTGTTTTGCGCGAGGACCCCTCCCCCCTGGTCCGCGGGGTGGCTGCCTGCGCCCTCGGCTCGTTCAGCAGCCCTGAGGCGCTGGCCGCGCTCGAACAGGCGCCGTTGGCCGAACGCGATCCGGGTGTTCTGCGTGAGATCGCCCGGTCCCGCGAGCGTCAGGAGCAGCTCCGGACCCACGCAGGGGGCCCGGCCACAAGCGCGCCCCCGCCCGCCACGCACGAGCCCGCGTTGACGCTGCCGTTCGACGAAGCGCGGGCCGAAAAGCTGCCCTGGCCGCATCAGTCCCCCGACATGCAGCCGGCCGACGCCGAGCGCCTGGCGCGCGACGTCTGGGTCATCAACGATTTTCCCATCTTTCAGGGCGACCAGGAAGGCAGAAACTGTTACTTTCACGCCGCCTTCGACGTTGTGCTTCCCAATGGCACCCCCATCTACGCGGTGAAAGACGGCTGGGTGAAGGCAATTCGCCATTCGACGGTCTACATCGCGGACGCCCGGGACGGCGCGCCCTGCTACGGCTGGGAGTATACCCACCTCGGCAATTTCCAGGTGCGAGAGGGCGAATTCATAAAACGCGGCGCCTGCGTTGGTGAAGTGCAGTTCGAAGGGCTCGAACACATCCACCTCGCCAACGTGTTTTCAGAAGGCCCGTACTGGGGGGCCTGGCACTATTACTGCGCGCCCAACGCCCACTTTGCCTGCACCGACACCGAGCCGCCCGTCATCGCGTCGGTCCATTTCTTCAAGAACAACACGGACGAGGCCTTCCCGATCGATGCTTCGGGATTGGTCACGGTCACCGGCGACGTCGACATCGTCGCCGCCATACGCGATCCGGGCGAGATGGCCCGTTCGCGAGAGAACGGGTTCGGCGACCGGCTGGGCGTCGACCGGCTCGACTATGCCATTCACCGCGCTGAAGACACAGACGCTCTTGTCCGCCGGCGCAGTTTTGAGTTCAGCCGCCTCTACATCAAGAAGGCGTACGACAATCCGGAATTCAACACCAGGCAGACCGCGCTCGTCTTTAAGCACTGGGCACTGTTCGAGGGGCACCGCGCGCGTTACGACAAGACGCTGTCCTACTACATCATCACCAATTGCGCCGGCGACAAACCGCCCCAGACCGTCAACACCGTGGACGGCAACCACTGCTGGCGCACGGGCGCACGCAACACGGAGGGCGTCCCGCTCTTCCCCGACGGGGAATATGCGATCAGCATCGAGGCCACGGATTTCGCCGGCAACCGCGCCGAGCAGACCTTCCGCGTGAACGTCAGGAATCCGTGAGTGCAGGCTCCGGGCCCTGGCAGGGGCCATCCCGTCCCGTCCTGGATGCCCGCAATGGAACCGCGAGACGCCTGCGCGGCACGGGCACCGACGCTCATTCCACCACCCGGTACTCCATCAGCAGCGACCCCGGGGCTTCTTCGATACGCGCATCGAAATTGGCGAGCTCGGCCCCTGTCATCCGGACGGGCGCCTCGGGCACATACCCGCGCGACACGGTGACGTCGTATTCGGCGTCGGGACGAATCCCCCGCAGAGGACACGCGAAACCGGTGTAGGGCGACGCGGGCCGCCGGAACGCCAGCACCATCCCCTCGCCGGAGCCGGCAAGATGATACTGCATCACCAGCCATGCGGAGGGCTCGATCGAGACGTCGGACAGCGCATAGAAATCGCCGGGATAGTACTTCTGAATGCGTTTCCCCTCGGCAATTGCCGCGGCGAGCTGGTCACGCGGATAATCCGCCGCGCGGATGTCTTCGCTGAACGCCATACCTCCGTTGAACCCGCTGCGGAACAGGTACGGCGTCACGCCCATCTGGCCACTGGTGTGGAACGGCAGGTACCGGTTCAGTCCGGCGGTGATGACCTGGTTGCGCAGGGCCGCCTCCGCGTAGTTCTTCTCCAACAGCGGTATGATGGTGCCGTCGGTCCGCCACAGGGGGATGGACCGCGCACACAATTCGAGATCGATGCGCTGCCCGCCCGAGGCGCAGTTGTCGATGAACAGGCCGGGATGGGCGGCCAGGAGATCGTCCCACATGCGATAGAGCCCCTCGACGTACCGTACTTCGTCGATGCCCGCACGGTCCGGGTCCCGTTCATCGAGAATCCCCCACAACACATCGTAATCCACCGCATTGTCGATGCGCAGGCACTCGATGCCGTACGCGTCGATAGCGGCGTTCAGGTACTCCGTCGCGTACTGCCGGGCCTCGGGAATGGCCAGATTGATCATGCCGCCATGCCCCATGCGCTCCGGCGGAGGCATCACCACCCATTCGGGATGCTCCTGGTCCATCAAGGACCCCGGGGAGATGCGCTCCGGCTCGAACCACAACAGGAACTTCATGCCGGCGTCGTGGGCGGCCCTCGAAATCGGCGCCAGCCCGTTCGGGAAGCGGTTCTTGTCGACTTCGCGGTCGACGGGCAACACGTAATGCCCGATGACCGGAAAGCGGGTGATGCCGCGGTACGCGTCCAGCCAGAAATATTCGAACCCCAGGCCTTTGGCGGATTCGAGATGCGCCATCACGTCGGCCTCGGTGCCGTCGTCCATCTCGTAGAACGAGGTGCTCATGTGCGCGATCGGCGGCACAACGGGCTGTCCGTCAATCTTCGGCATGATATGGCGCAGCATCACCTGCCGGAACGCGTTATAGCCGTACCAGACATCGTCGCCCTGCCAGTAGACCTGCAGGATACGCGGCCCGCGCACCGTTTCGCCGGGTCTCAGCTTCGCGCGGAACTTCTCGAGGCCCGCCTGAAGCCGAAGGGTCTGGCCGCTGTGCTCGACCGAGGCCGTCCAGCGCCCCGTCCAGCCAATGGCCGTGACCACGCCCCCGCCCTGCCACGCGCAGGTGAAAAACGGCGACGCGCCTTTCGACGACCGCCCCGACTGCGGCTGAATCGTGACCGCGTGTCCGTCTGCGACCCCCTGTGAGAAGGGACGCCAGTCGGTCGCGCCTGCGATGCTCCCTTCGAGCTGGTGCAGCACCGGTTCCGCGACGTCCGGGATCACGACATCCAGCGAACGAATTGCTTCGAGCACCGGCGAATCCGCAGTGCCGGTATTGGTGAAGTAGAGCGTCCAGTCCACCCCCGGTACATCGGTATACAGCGTGCAGACGGCGCGCACTTCGAGGCCCGTGGCCGGATCGCGCAGGGTCAGTGTGCGCGTGCGCGGCCCGTCTCCCGGCGCCGGGCCGTCCACCGACTGTTCCCACGCGCTCAGCAATTCCGAGGAGGGCTTCCCGCCATACACAAACGAAAACGGAGGCCGATCGAGGTACGACGGAGTGAAATCCAGTTCGTCGAGCCACAGGACGGCGCCGCTGGCGAGCGTCACCCGTGCATCGCCCCAGTCTCCCTGGTCGAAGTACCGGTTGTCGCCGCCGGTGTCGACCACCAGGTCGAACTCTTGCGCGCCGCTCAACGGAACCTCGATGGATTGCACCGGATCGCCCGGGCGCATCACCTCCGTCTCGAAAACCGTCTCACCGGCCACGAGCACCTGGAACCGCACCGAGGCGGCGCTCCCGTCGACATTGCGGTCGAGCCCGATGTCCGCGGCGAATTCCCGGGCCGGCTCCGCAAGGCTCACCCGCAGGACGCTGTGGGAATTGACGCCGATGCCGTGTTCGTAGACCCGCTCGCCCAGGCGCAACGGGCCCCCGAAATTACAGCGCCGGAGCTTGGTCTCTCCGGCGCCGTCTTCATGAACCACCACCAGCCGGTTGCGCGGCGTCCTGTCCGGAGTGCGCGCCGCGAACGCGCGTTCGGCCCACGCGATGGTGCGCTGCGCGTCCGCGGCGTAATCCGTCGCGGCCGCCGCACCGCCGCCCGCA
>JAAYAQ010000435.1 GCA_012719295.1 Candidatus Hydrogenedentota bacterium
GACTTGGGGTAGGTAGAGAGCCCCTGTTCTTCCGGTGAACTGACGGTTTCCATCTGGTTTTAGTGCGATTGCCTTGCCGGGCTGCTTCATTCACGCGGGGCAGTTACTGAAGGGGGGATATGTAAAGCAGGAGTTTGCCGGTGGCCAGGCGAGTAAACCGTGTGGACGGCCCTGCCCTCAATAACATCGCAGACTCGCGCTCGCCGCACGGGTTTTGTGTTTCAATCAATCACCAGGATGAGGCGGAGATACAGGAACCAGAGCATGCGCAGGGCGAGCAGGAGCACGACGGCGATCCCGAGCAGGCCGATGATGTTGGCAGCGAGCCGGTTGCGGCGGTCGCCCATGACGTTCTTGCGGTTGGCGAGCCAGAGGAGGGTGGCCGCCATCAGGGGGTTTCCGATGACCGTCACGGCCTGCCCGAAAATCATGAGGTTGACGGTGGGAATCTTGAGCAGGAGGCCGGCGCTCGCGATGAAGAACCCGGTGAGGAGCACGCAGACGGTGAACATACGGGGCCAGAAGTCGTTGAGCTTGCCGGGAAAGCCCAGTCCGTCGGCGAGGGCGGTGCCGCCAATCATGGCGTTGATCAGGAAGGGGTTGAGCGCGATGGGGATGAGCCCGATGCAGAAGAGGTAGAAGGCGGTCGGCCCGAGCAGCGGCTGGAGGGTCAGCGCAAGGGTCGCGATGTTGTTGGCGGGTTTGCCGAGGATGACCGTGCCCGCGGTGACCATGATCATCATGCTGATCAGGGTAAGCACGCCCACCCCGGCGACGGAATCGCCGATACCCCGGTCGTAATCTTCCTTGTCCCAGCCTTTCTCGCGCACGAGATTGCCCTGAAAGAACGCGCCGGCGACCGAGAAGGTGGTTCCCATGAGCGAGGCAATCAATACGAGCGGATCATTGATGTCGCCGTCGACGATCTTGGGGATTCCCAGAGAGAGTTTCTCCGGGATTCCGGGCACGAGCCCTCTCAGCACGCCGAGCAGGTTCGGACGGGCAACGAGCAGGTTGATCAGGAACGACAGCAGGACGAGCCCGACCATGAATTTCATGACGTTTTCGAGCGTCTTGAACACGGATTGCGCGCGGAACATGAAAAGGATCAGGATGGCGTTGAGGAGGGCCACGGCGCCAATCTGGAAGGCCAAACCGTAACGCTCCGGGGCGAAGGCGCTGACCGCGAGCGCGACGGCCAGGTTGTTGGAGAACTGGAAGGCCGCGCAGGTCAGGCATAACACGATGCCCAGGAGCGCCGCGAAGGGGCGGTTGACCTCGCGGGCCAGGGTGGTGAAGTGGGTCGCGCCCGCGGTGACGCCGACGCGCGCCGACATCGTCATGTAGCCGCCCATGACCAGACCGGCCAGCGCGAGCAGCCAGAGGAGTTCGTAGCCGTAGGTAGCGCCCACATTCGCGCTGATCACCAGGCTTCCCGGACCAAAGACCACGCAGGCCGTGATCAGGGCCGGACCGATGGTTTTCCACCACGGCGGGCGCTGGGGCTCCACGCCTTTTTGCAGGTTCTGGGACATTCAATTCATCCTTGTTGCTGCCAACACCCCGAGAGGCGCCTTGCGGCGGGCCTTCCCCAATGACACTTCCCGCCCGATTGTAGAAAAACAGCCCGTCCGTCCCCGCCCTGGCCATTCTGCCGCCGGGCCGCGGGAATGTCAAAAAGGGCCCCGCACATGCGCGTCTACCGGGGGGGGCCGAATGGCCTCCAGGCTCGCGTTTTCGCTGGACAGGGTGGGAGGGCGCGGTTAGACTGAGTTTGCCGAACGCGGAACCGGCAATAAGGGGGGATATGGGATGAGGCGCGCGAAGACGCTGGGCGGTGGGCTTCGGGTGGCGGTCACTGTGGTCATGTGCGCGGGAGCTGTCGCGCCGGTGGCGCTGGCCGCGGACGACGCCGAAGGCGGGAACCCGTTGTACAACGGAATCCGCTTGCCGGAAACCTGGCCGCCGAACCGACCCCTCAGCCGCGAACCCATGCCGGCGCCGTGGCTCGAGAACCCGCCCGAGGCGATTCCCATCGACGTGGGCCGACAGCTGTTCGTGGACGACTTTCTCGTCCAGGAGACCACGCTGACGCGCACGCATCACGCCGCCGGCTACTGGCCCGGCAACCCCCTGCTCCTACCGGACAAGCCGTGGGAAACCGATACCGTCTCCCAGGACTACCCCGCCCCCACCGCCATGGTCTTCAGCGACGGCGTCTGGTACGACCCCGCCGACCAGCTCTTCAAGATGTGGTACATGGGCGGCTACGTGAAATCCACGTGTTACGCGACCTCCCAGGACGGCATTCACTGGGACAAACCCCTGCTGGACGTTGTGCCCGGGACCAATGTCGTCCATACCGGATATCGGGATTCGGGGACGGTCTGGCTGGATCTCGGCGAACCCGACCCGGCACGCCGGTTCAAAATGGCCCTGCGCGAGGACGGCGGTGTGCTGACCCTGTACTTTTCCGGCGACGGCATCCACTGGGGCGAGCCGGTGGGCCGGACGGGGCCTCTCCGCGATCGCAGCACGTTCTTCTTCAACCCCTTCCGCAAGGTGTGGGTATTCAGCGCGAAGGGGTACGAGGGCGGCGGGCTCGGGCGGTATCGTCACTACCACGAGGGCGCCGATCTGGTCTCCGCGGGGGCCTGGGAGGAAGGCCAACCGGTCTTCTGGGTGGGCGCCGACACGCTCGATCCGCCCCGCGAGGATCTCAAAACCCCGTGCGAGCTCTACAACCTGGATTGCGTCGCCTACGAGAGTCTGATCATCGGTCTGTTCACCCTCTGGCGGGGACAACCCACGGACCGCGCGAAACCCAACGAGGTGTACATCGGCTATTCACGCGACGGGTTTCACTGGTACCGCCCGGAGCACACGCCGTTTATCCCGGTGTCCGAACACCACGGCGACTGGAACTGGGGCAACGTGCAATCGGCCGGGGGCTGCTGCCTGGTGGTGGGCGACACCCTGTATTTTTACGTAAGCGGGCGCAAGGGCGTGCAGGGGTCGCCGTCCTCTGGCGTATGCGCGACGGGTCTGGCCACGCTGCGCCGCGACGGGTTCGTATCGATGGACGCAGGAGAAGCGGAAGGCGTTTTGCTGACGCGCCCGGTCCGTTTCTCCGGGAAACGGCTGTTTGTGAATGCCAACGCGGGCGGCGGCGAACTGCGGGTAGAGGTTTGCGACACCTCCGGCGCCCCCTTGCCGGGGTTCACGAAGGCCGACTGTGTGCCGCTGACGGCTGACGCCGCGTGCGCCGGGGTGGCGTGGAATTCCGGGGGCGATCTGGGCGTCTTTGCGGGAAAACCGGTGCGGTTTCGTTTCTATCTCCGGCAGGGCAGCCTGTACGCGTTCTGGGTGAGTCCCGACGAAGGCGGGGCGAGCCACGGCCACGTCGCGGCGGGCGGTCCGGGATTCACGGGTCCCACGGACACCGTGGGCCGCGCCGCGCCGC
>JAAYAQ010000436.1 GCA_012719295.1 Candidatus Hydrogenedentota bacterium
GGGCGACCGGGTCGTGCTGATTGACGATCTGCTGGCGACGGGCGGCACGATGAGCGCCGTGGCCCGCCTGGTTGAGCGGCTCGGCGCGGAGATCGTCGAGATGGCATTCGTGATCGAGCTGCCGTTGTTGAAGGGCCGCGAACAGTTGCAGGGGTATCCGGTGCATACACTGGTCCAATTCATGGTGGAATAACGAGGTTCTATGAAAGGCACAAAACTTCCCGGAACGGAAATCGAAGTCATCAACGAGGTCGAGCGGGGCCGTTTCAAGCACGTCCTGTTCGACTTTGACGGAACGGTCAGCCTGTTGCGCGAAGGCTGGCAACTCGTCATGGGCCCGCTCATGGTCGAGATGATCAGCGGGGGCGGCTCTCCGTCGTGCCTGCCCGAGATCGAAGACGAGGTGCGCGAGTACATCGAGGAGTCGACGGGCATCCAGACCATCCTGCAGATGGAACGGCTGGTCGAGATGGTGCGCGCCCGCGGTCTCGTGCCCGAAGACCAGATCCTCGACGCGCAGGGATACAAGCAGATCTACAACGATCGCCTGATGGAACGCGTGAACGAGCGCATCAAGGAACTGGAGACCGGCACGCTCACGCCGAAAGACGTCACGCTGCGCGGCGCGCTGGATTTCCTGGAGCGCCTGTCCCGGAAGGACGTCACGATGTACATCTTCAGTGGTACGGACCGCGACGACGTGCGCAACGAATCGCGTCTGGTGGGTGTCGCGCCGTATTTTCAGGAGATCTGGGGCGCGCTCCGCGAATACAAGGACTACAACAAGGAAATGGTGCTCAAGGAGATCATCGCCACCAACAATCTCCACGGTTCTGAGGTGCTGATTGTAGGCGATGGCCCCGTCGAGATTCGCAACGCCCGAGACAACGACTGCGTGTCGGTCGGCGTGGCTTCGGACGAAATCCGGGGCTACGGATGGAACATGGACAAGTATCCGCGGCTGGTCAAGGCGGGCGCGGACATCATGGTGCCCGATTTCTCGGACGGCCCTGCGCTGATAGACTATTTGTTCCCGCAGTGAGCCGGCGGGATGCGCGCCGGCCGGATACCGGGAGAGGGGAGTTTATGGATCAGCACGACCTGAACTGCGACATCCTGGTGGCGGGCGGAGGCCCGGCGGGCGTCCCGTGCGCGCTGGCCGCGGCCCGGCTGGGCGCCAACGTGATCCTGTGCCAGGATCGCCCGGTCCTGGGCGGCAACGCCTCCAGCGAAATCCGCATGCACATTGTCGGCGCGGACTGTTCGGGCGGGCGCGGCGCGGAACTCGAGACCGAGACCCGCGAAGGCGGCATCATCGAGGAGATCCGGCTCGATACGACTGTGCACAACCCCCAGCGGTCGGCGTCGATGCTGGACCTGATTCTTTACGACAAGTGCCGCGCCGAACCCCGTCTCCAGCTCATGCTGAACACGGCGGTCGTCGGCGCGAAGACTCAGGGCACGCGCATCACCCACGCCATCGCGCACCGGGAATCCACCGAGGACCGCTTCACCATCGCGGCCAAGGTGTTTGTGGATTGCACCGGCGACGGCCGTCTCGGGGTGGAGGCGCAGGCGCCGTTCCGCGCGGGACGCGAGGGGCGCGACGCGTTTGGCGAGTCGTTTGCGCCCGAGACGGCGGACGACAAGACCCTGGGGTCATCGCTCCTCTTCATGGGACGCGACCTGGGCCATCCCGTGCCGTTCACCCCGCCGCCGTGGGCGCGCAAGTTTACCGAAGACGACCTCGAGCACCGTCCGCACGCGCAAGTGGGCATCGATCGGGGTCTCGAATACGGCTACTGGTGGCTGGAGTGGGGCGGGCATCTCGATGTCATCAAGGACAACGAGGTCATTCGCGATGAGCTGCTCGCGATTTTGCTGGGGATCTGGGATCACATCAAGAACGGCGGCGATCACGGAGCGGACACCTGGGTGCTGGACTGGTTTGGCTTCGTCCCCGGGAAACGGGAGAGCCGGCGGTTCATCGGCCAATACACGCTGACGCAACAGGACCTGCAGGAGTCGCGGCCGTTTGACGACGCGATCGCGTACGGCGGCTGGCCCATCGATACGCATCCCCCGGAAGGGGTGGACGCTCCGGACGAACACCCGTGCATGCAGCGCCAGCTCGAGCACGTGTACGACATTCCGCTCCGGGCCTGCGTTTCCGCCGGGCCGCGCAATCTGATGTTCGCGGGCCGCAACATCTCGGCCACGCACATCGCGTTTGCCTCCACGCGCGTGATGGCGACCTGCGCCGCCCTCGGGCAGGGCGTGGGCACCGCGGCGGCCTATGCCGCAAAACACAACATCGAACCCGCGGACCTGGTCGCGGACCCGCAGAGCATGACCACGATCCAGCAACGCCTGCTGCGCGACGACGCCTACCTGATCGGAGCGGTGAACCTGGACCCGAACGACCGCGCCCGCGACGCCAAGGTGGCCGCGTCGAGCGCCCAGCCCAATGGAGGGGCGGCCCAGGTGATCTCGGGACCGACGCGTTCCACCCACGGGCCCCGCGGGGTGAAACCCGAGCGCGCGGCGCCGGGCCTGCACCGCTGGATGAGCGATCCGGGCGCCGGGCTGCCGGCGTGGATCCAGTTGCGCTGGGACAAGCCGGTGCCGCTATCCGAACTGCAGTTAATCTTCGACACGGGCATGCACCGCGTGTTGACGCTGACGCATTCCGACGCGTACGCCGCCCGGATGGACTGGGGCCGGCCGCAGCCCGAAACCGTCCGAGATTACACCATCGAGGCGAAATGCGCGGACGGCTGGCAATCCCTCGTCGACGTCAAAGGCAATTACCAGCGCCGGCGGGTGCACAAGGTGAAACCGTCGGGGGACGTCTCGGCGCTCCGGGTGACCGTGACGGCGACGAACGGCCTCGACCACGCCCGCATTTTTGAGATTCGCGCGTACTGATTCTTCTGGACGGTGTTGACGGGGCGGCGTGTGTCTGAACACGGTGCGGAGGGGCGGGTCATGAGAACGGGTATTCCGGTTCGAGTGGCGGTGACGGGCCTCTGGCTCGTGGCCGCGGCGGGCATGGCGGCCGATGCGCAGGCGCTGGCGGAAGGGCGCACGATTCGCGAACTGCTCTGGGTCTGGGGCAACGCGGAGATGGCGGAACCGGGGCCGCATGGCCTGGGCGCCTTTGCGCAGGCGTCGCCCGCGGAACGGGCTCAGCTTCTCGGTGTCCCCAATATCGCGATGGCGGGGAACGGTCTCCCGCGCGATGAGGCCGCGGCAATGGCCCAGATGGCGGCCGTGGCCCATGCGCCGCGGCTGGTATGGGAAATCGGGTGCGATGAGGCCAACGGCGGTCCGCCATTCGAGTACACACAGACAGTGGCGCGTCTCGCGACCGTTGCGCGCGCCTGCCCGCAGCTCGAGGGCGCCCTGCTCGATGATATGACCAGCCAGATGATCGGACGGGGCTTCCAGCCCGGACACCTCACCGCGCTGCGCACGCTGCTGCGAGCGCAATGCCCCCAGGTGAAACTCTGGGGGGTGGTGTACACCATGAACCTCGACATTCCCAATCTCGACGATTACCTTCGCGAACTTGACGTGATCACCCTCTGGGTATGGCATGCCACGGATCTGGGTCAGATCGAAGAATCGGTCGCCCGTCTCAAGGAGCGGTTTCCGGAAACGCCGATCGTCCTGGGGCTGTATCTTTACGATTACGGCAACAACAGGCCCATGACGGCGGCGCAGTTCGAGCAGCAGACCGCCACCGCGCTGCGACTCGCGCACGCGAAGCGGATCGAGGGCATGGTGTTTCTCACGATCACAAACGATGCCGCCATCGTGGGCCGTGCGGCGGAGTGGGTCCAGCGCGTCGGCGGGCAGACGGTGGGCTCTCCGGAAGCGGCCCCTGAAGCACCAGGCGCGCCTCCCGCCGAGGCACTGGCGCTGGACGAGCATTGGCGGTTCTCCGGCGACGCATGGACCCAGGATGCCGAGGGCGTCATCCGGCCGCCCGATGCGCGCAACCTTCACAGCCGCGCATTCCGGCTCGCGAACGGCTACGGCGATTTCGAACTCGAATTCGAATTCAACGGGGACTATCGCGAGACCGGCACGGGGAGCGCGGGGGTGCTGCTGCGCGGGCAGGACCTTAACCACGCGTACCTGGTGTATTTCCCGTGGGGCGGGCAACAGCTTCGTGCAAAACACTTCTGGGCCGCCGTGGCCAAGCTTGAGGGCGACGCCTATCTTCGCCATCTCGCCGCTGAATGGGTGCCTGGCGTCCCCAGCGAGACCGACCGCTGGTACCACGTGCGCGTGGCCGCGCGGGGGCCCGCGCTCGACGTGTGGGTAGACGGGCGCCACGCCCTGAACGCGGAAGACGGGACGTACGCTTCCGGTTTTGTGGGGCTCGCGGGCTATGGCTGGTACCGCTTCCGCAACCTGCGGCTCTCCGGACCATCCACGGAAGCCCCGCCGTGGAATGAGGGAATCGAGATTCCCTCGCATGCGTTCACGGTCGGCCTGTCCAGTGCGGAGATGCCCAGCGCCTGTGTGGCCCCCAACGGGGACGTGCTGATTGCGGCGGGAAATCAGCTTGTGCGTTCAACGGACCACGGCCGGACCTGGCAGGCGCCCGAATCCCTGCCTGAGTTTCTGGGGATGATCACCGATTACGGGAACGGCCTGTTTACGGCGCCGTCCGGGCGTCTCATGGTCATGTTGTACAGGCCCCCGGCCGAGACGGGGAACCCCGTGCCGGAGATCTCCATCAGCGAATCGGCAGACAACGGCGTCACGTGGTCCGAGCCGGTCGCCTCATCGGTCGCGCCCGAATGGCCGGTCACACCCCAAAACCTCGTCCCCTACGGACCCGTGACGGAAAACAGTGACGGCGTACTGATGCGCTTCCTGCTGGGCAATGCAATGGACGAAGGGGCGACGTTCACCGACGTCCGCACCTGGAGCGCCATCCATTGCAAGGCGTATGTGATTCGCAGCGCGGACTCGGGTGCGACATGGTCGGCGCCCATCGAGCTGGATCGGCCGTCGTGGACCGGCACCGAGCGGGGGACCGTCCCGGGTTCGCTGGATTTCACCGAGCCGACCGCCGTGGTGATGGGGCAGACCGTGACAGCCCTGATCCGGCCGGTATACAGCCCGTACATGTGGCAGTGCTGGTCTTATGACGGAGGAGCAACCTGGGATGCCGCCAGCCGCGCAACCTTCCCGGGATACGCCCAGTCCATGGCGATGACGGCTTCCGGAGCGATGGTCTGCGCGCACCGGTATCCGCACTACGCCGTGAACGTCAGCCGCGACGGCGGTCTGCACTGGGACGCGGGCACCGTGATCGATTATCCCGTCTGGGCCATGGGGACCGTCACCGAGGTGGAGCCGGACGTATTGCTCTGCACCTACATGAACGCCGAACGTGCCATGCCGCTGCTGGCGCAACGGGTTCGCGTGCTGCCGGACCGGATTGCGCCGTGTGCGCGGGAGTAGCCGCCGGCGGTTCGACGGGATAGTCAGGGGCATCCCGCGACCCGGTCCAGGACGCCGTACTTGCGGGCGGCGCGATGGACCCACTCGCGCAGGGCGTTGACGTAGGCGGTCCGCACCACGGGCGCGAAGAGCATCCGGCGATAGCGTTCTTCCA
>JAAYAQ010000437.1 GCA_012719295.1 Candidatus Hydrogenedentota bacterium
ATTTCGATGCCGGCCAGCGGCGTGCCGCAGGCCGGGCATGCGCCTGACCGTGCGTGGTTGATGATGGCGCTGTAGCCGCGCCGCTCGATGACCACCTGCCCGCAGCGGCGGCACCGGGTGTTCTGGCGCTCGCCGCCGACATTGCCCAGGTAGATGTGGTGCAAGCCCTCGTCTTCGCCAATCCGGAGGGCCCGCTCGAGGGTGTCGGGCGGGGTCGGCCGCCGGTCCGTCATCTTGTAGGCGGGAAAGAAGCGGCTGATGTGCCAGGGGGTTTCGCGGCCGAGGTCCCGGGCAATGAACGCCGCAAGCCCGCGCAGCTCGTCCTCGCTGTCGTTCAGGTCTGGAATGACGAGCGTGGTCACTTCCACCCAGATGCCGTAGTCTTTCATGCGTTTCAACGTATCCAGCACGGGCTGGAGACGCCCCCCGATGTGTTCCCGGTAGGTCGCGTCGGTGAACGCCTTGAGATCCACGTTTGCCGCGTCGATCAGCGGGTGAAATGCCTCGAGCGCCTCCGCGCTCATGAAACCGTTCGTGACCAGCACATTGAGCAGGCCCTGGTCCCTGGCGCCCTGCGCGACGTCGCAGGCGTACTCGAAATAGATCGTGGGCTCGGTGTAGGTATAGGCGATGCTGCGGCACCGGGCCCCGCAGGCGCGCTCGACAACGAGACCGGGCGGGATCCGCACCCCGCGGATGATGCGCTGATCGCGCGGCATGGCCGAGATGTCGGCGTTCTGGCACCAGCCGCAGCGGAAATTGCAGCCGGCCGTCGCGATGGAATACGACAGCGAGCCGGGCGCGACGTGGTACAGGGGTTTCTTCTCGATCGGGTCGATGTGTTCCGCCAGAACCTGCTCATACACCAGTGTGTACAGCGTGCCGCCGCGGTTTTCCCGCACGTGGCAGATCCCGCGGCCGCCGTCGTCGATCAGGCACCCGTGGGCGCAGAGATGGCATTTCACCTGGTTGCCGTCGCGTTTTTCATAGAGTCTGGCTTCGTGCATGGGCGTTCCTTCCGGTAGAGGCCATTGCCGGCGTGCCGCCGTTGCATTTCGCAGCGCCGGGGCTAGTATACGCAAGAAGGCCTCCCCATGCAGCTGTTTCCGCACCCCCCGGCGGACGTTGCATCTCCGCGCCTGCGGGCGTATAAGAAGGATGCGGTCCCTCCCGCGGAAAGGTGCGTCCGCCATGACCACGAAGCCTGTCGTGTTCCGTCCCGCCGCCGGACCCGGCGAACCGGGGACAACACGCCATTTTCCGAAATCCAGAAGCCAATTCAACGAGGAAGGAGCAGGAACATGGGTGTAGCCAAGGTCATCGAGATCATCGCGTCTTCCCCCCGCAGTTTTGAAGACGCCATCAAGACCGGCATCGAGCGCGCAACCAACACGGTCGAACAGGTCCAGGGCGCCTGGGTCAAGGAGCAGAAGGTCGTCGTGGAAAAGGGGAAGATCGTCGAATACCGCGTGGATTTGATGGTCACGTTCCTCCTGAACGAATAGACCGTCCGCCAGACGTTTGCCACGCATCGAGCGCGGCGCTC
This sequence comes from Candidatus Hydrogenedentota bacterium, assembly GCA_012719295.1. Lineage (GTDB taxonomy): Bacteria > Hydrogenedentota > Hydrogenedentia > Hydrogenedentales > SLHB01 > UBA2224. The sequence goes on from JAAYAQ010000437.1 coordinate 1,547, forward strand.
TCGCATCAGCGCGTCGTTACCCCGTTGCCCGCGGCGAACGCAAAAAGCTCGGCGTTCCGCAGGATGAAACGCAGGCGCACCGGGCCCGCGGGCAGCGCGCTGTTGCCGTTCCAGGTCACCGCGTGCTCCGTGTGGTCGCCCGTCAGAACGTCGCAGTTGGTTTCGCTGTAGCCGGGGATGACCTCGCCGGACGCATCGCGCAGCTCGACGCGCAGCCAGCCGTCCGGGCGTGCGGCGAAATTGACGCGCAGGGGGCCGGCCGCGTTCTCCAGGAGCGGCGTCGTGAGCGCTCCCGCCTGGCCGCCGGCGCGCATCGAGACAAACCCGTCCTTGCGCAGGGTGGCCAGGCCGATCGCGGCGTTGGCGTCGCCTCCGTGCGTTCCGTCGAAGCCGCCGTAATACAGTTTGATCGTGCCGCCTTCGACCAGGGGATGGTTCGGCGTGAAAACCATGCCGTCGTCCCACGCGCCGGCGGGGCCCAGGGGCAGAATCGGCGCGCGCGGCTCGTCCTGGCGCCGCCAGTGCACGCCGTCGCGGCTGCTGACCAGCTCGACGAAGATCGGACCGTCGTTCTTGCCGTCGGTGATCGGAAACATCCACAGAAATCCCAGGTACATGGTTTCGTAGACGAACCCGCACAGCCCGTAGAAATCGGTGTGGGCGCCGGCGGCGTCCGCGTCCGCCACCAGGCGGTCGTCGTATTCGTCCGGCGTCAGGATGAGCGTGCTCTCGGGCCACGATTCGAACGCGGTTGTCGACGAAAACGCCACACAACGCCGGCGAAATCCGCGCACCTCCTCGAATTTCTTGGGATACCCGAGGTAGCGCTTGCCGAGAGGGTCCCACACGAAATTGCCCACATCGCCCGGGCTGTCCACCAGCACCGGATTGTCCGCGCACTCGGTCCAACGAATCCCGTCGGGCGAATACGCCCCGCGATAGCCCGTAACCGTGCTCACGGGCGGCGTGCGGCCGTACTCGAAGTAGATCATCTTGTACCGGCGCTGGGGGTCCGCCTCCCAGGGCGTGTGGATGACCTGCGGATTGTGGTTCTCGTGTGTGAGCTGAAACAGAATGTTGTTCTCGGCCGAGCCCCGGAAGTCGGTGAGGCCCAGCGCGGGCTTGCTCCACGCGAGACCGTCGTCGCTGGTGGCATAGAGCATGCGGTAATCGCCGTCGTACGCGTGGTACCACATGCGGTACCCCGTGCCGTCTTCACGCGGAAGCACCGTGCCGTA
>JAAYAQ010000438.1 GCA_012719295.1 Candidatus Hydrogenedentota bacterium
CGCCTCAATTCGCTCAACTGAAGATCCTCTATCCGTTGGAAGGCGCCCTGTTTCCGCGCGATATCGTGGCGCCGCGAGTGCGCTGGGAGGATCCCGCTGCCGATGCCTGCGCGTGGCGTATCGAGGTGCGCTTCCCGGGCCGGGAGCAGTTCATCGAAGATACGGTCGACGCCCCCGAGTGGCTTCCCTCAACGGAGCAGTGGGAGACCATCAAACAACACTCGCTGGAAGCGCCCGCCGAGTTGACCGTGCGCGGCATCAGACGCCAGGAAACGGACACGCCCCTCTCCGAAGGGTGCGTGGCATTCGCAACGTCCGCGGACGCTGTCGAAGCCCCGATCTTCTATCGCGAGGTCAACCTGCCGTTTCTCGAGGCGGTCAAAGACCCGTCCAGGATCCGCTGGCGGTTCGGGTCTGTGTCCTCCCCCGAACGGCCGCCCATCCTCCTGACCAACCTGCCCGTGTGCGGCAATTGTCATTCGTTCTCCGCTGACGGAGCCACGCTCGGCATGGATGTGGACTACGCGAACGATAAGGGCTCCTACGCTATCGTGACCGTCTCACAAGATGTCGTCTTCGCGGACGAAAGCGTCATCACCTGGAGCGATTTCGACCGCGACAGCGGGGAGATGACCTTCGGCCTGCTTTCGCAGGTGTCTCCGTGCGGGCGCTACGTCATCAGCACGGTGAAGGACCGCTCCGTCTTTGTGCCTCGTCCTGACCTCTATTTCTCGCAATTGTTCTTCCCGCTCAAAGGGGTGCTCGCCATCTACGACCGGGAAACGAAGACCTATACCGCCCTTCCCGGCGCCGATGATCCCCAATACGTCCAGAGCAATCCCGCGTGGAGCCCCAATGGCCAGGAGATCGTCTTCGCAAGAAGCACCGCCTACCCGCTCCGGCGTCTTCGCGATACCCAGCGCGTGCTGCTCACAGCCGATGAATGCAAGGAGTTCCTGGAGGAAGGCAAGAAATTCAAATTCGACCTCTACCGCGTGCCGTTTAATGGCGGGAAAGGCGGCGAGCCCGTGCCAATCGAGGGCGCATCCAATAACGGCATGAGCAACTTCTTCCCCAAATACTCCCCCGACGGCAAATGGATCGTTTTCTGCCGGGCCGACAGTTTCATGCTGCTGCAGCCGGACAGCGAGCTCTACATCATCCCCGCCGAAGGCGGCGAAGCCCGCAGGCTCCGGTGCAACACCGATCGGATGAACTCGTGGCACTCCTGGTCGCCCAACGGCAAGTGGCTCGCGTTCACCTCCAAGACGAACGGTCCGTACACCCAGCTCTTTCTCACGCATGTCGACGAAAACGGCGAGACCACGCCCCCCGTGCTTCTCGAACATTTCTCCGACCCCGACCGGGCGGTCAATATCCCCGAGTTCGTGAATGCGTCGCCGGACGCCATCCGCACCATGCGGGAAAAGTTCATCGACGACGTGTCGTTTGAACGGGCCGGCACCGAGTTTCGGAAGGCCAAAGACTATGTGGGCGCCGAACGCCAGTACCGGCGCGCCCTCGAGCTTAATCCCAACAATGCCAGCGCCCACCTCAACCTGGGCTTCGTCCTGGATGCCACGGGCCGGCCCGAAGAAGCCCTCGCCAGCTACACCGAGGCTCTGCGGCTGGATCCCTCGATGCCCGAGGCCCATTTCAATTATGCCGGCACCATGCTCGCCATGGGCCGGCTCGACGAGGCCATCCGGGAGTACCGCGAAACCATCCGCCTGGACCCGCACTTCGCGAATGCCTATGCCAACCTCGGCGCGGCGCTCGAAAAGAAGGGGGAGACGGATGAGGCGCTCGCGCTCTGCGAGGAAGCCGTGCGCGTCGACCCGGACAGCAGCGAACTCCGCTCAAATCTGGGGCTCATGCTCGCCCGCATGGGCCGTATCGAGGACGCCCTGGCCCATCTCTCGGCGGCGGTATCGAACGAACCGGAAAACGTGCCCGCACACATGAACCTGGGCCTGCTTCTGGCCCAGCAGGGCATTTTTGTCGAAGCAGCCGAACACTATGCGGCCGCACTCGCGCTCGAGCCCGCCAACGCCGGGGCCCACGGGCACATGGGAAATCTCTTGCTTGCCCAGGGTAAGCGCGAAGAGGCCTGCGTCCACCTGCTCGAGGCGTTGCGTCTCGGTCTCGATAACGTGGAATTACGGCGCAACCTCGGGCTGGTCATGGCCCAGCAGGGCAAGATCGACGACGCCGTCATGCATCTTCAGAAGGCCGTCGAACTGGAACCTGACCACGTCCCGTCCCGCGTGAACCTGGGCGCCATGTTGCTGTCGCAGGGCCATGCCGAAGAGGCCGAAACGCACCTTTCCGAAGCGCTGCGCCTCGATCCGGACAATCTGAACGCGGCGGTCAACCTGGCGGAGGCCCACGCCCGGGCCGGCCGCTTCGA
>JAAYAQ010000439.1 GCA_012719295.1 Candidatus Hydrogenedentota bacterium
GCCGTGAACCGTTTGGGTTCGTCGGTGGCGTACCAGCGAATGCCAAGGTCCAGCAGGCCCGAAAGGCTTGCGCAATCGAACGCGAACGGCAGCACCTCGAGGTCGATGTGCCTCTCGCGTGTTAATGCCAGCGCTTCGCGGAGAAACGCCTCGTCCATGAGATACCCGACGCCGTTTCCGGCCGACGGCGCGGCATGCAGGTGGAGTTGCACCTGGTCCAGCCCCTGGAATTCCTCCGCCGCCGCCTGGCGGAACTTCGCCTGAATCTCAGGCACGTCGCCGCCGATCCACAGCATGGTGCGCAATCCCGGAACGGCTTCGCGCATCTTGCGGCACGATTCGACCTTGTTGTGGCAGAAAATCACGCGTTTCGCCACGCCGTATTTCCCGAGCAGGCGGCCCAGAGCATCCAGGTCGACGTCCTTCAGGTCAAGATAGATTTGGGCGTCTTTCCGGCGGGCCATTTCCTGCAGCACTTCTTCAAGACTTGGAACCTTCTCGCCCGCGTATTTGGGGTCGAACCAGGCGCCCGCGTCCCATTGCCGGATCTCCTCGAAGGTCAGGCGCGATACCGGGACGTCCTGATTGACCGAAGCATTGGTGGTGCGTTTCAGGGTGTTGTCGTGCAGGCAGATGATGACGCCGTCCTTCGTGGCGCAGATGTCCACTTCAGGAATCGCCCCAAGGTCCCAGGCATAGCGGTACGCGGCCAGGGTGTTCTCCGGCGCCTCCTTTAGTCCGCCGCGGTGCGCCTGAAAATGCACCGCATCCGCTCCGGAACCCGCGGCCCCCGCGCTGACCAGCACCACCACACTGCACAAGACGCTCATCATGATGCTCCTCCTGAATTCGTAGTATCGGCTCGCCAGCCGGGACATCCGCCCGGCAGCACGAAACCGGCCGCCAGGGCGCACGCCCGCTGGCCGGATGTCATTCTACACAATCCCCGTGCGCACCCGGAACCGGGTTCGACAGGAACGCTGTTCCGGCTCGACGAACGCCCTTTCTTTGGGCTCTGGCTTTGACCTCCTTTCTTCTCCGAGCGTATCATGCCGCCGGGCTTTTCAAAGGAGGTTGCCGGTATGGCGAAAATCTGTTTTCTGGGCGCGGGAAGTACGGTGTTCGCGAAGAATGTGCTCGGGGATTGCCTGCACGAGGAAAGTCTTCGTGACGCGCAGGTAACGCTGGTGGACATCGACCCGGACCGGCTGCACGTGTCCGAGGTCATGATGAAGAACATCAACAAAACCCTCGGCACGAACGCCACCTACGAGTCCTTTCTCGCTGAAGACGCGGCAAAAGCCCTGGCGGGCGCCGACTATGTCGTCAACGCGATCCAGGTGGGCGGTTACGCGCCCGCGACCGTGATCGATTTTGAAATCCCGAAGAAATACGGTCTGCGACAGACCATCGCCGACACCCTGGGCATCGGCGGGATCTTCCGGGGCCTGCGCACGATCCCGGTGATGCTCGAATACTGCCGCATCATGGAGAAGGTGTGTCCTGATGCGCTGATGCTGAATTACACAAACCCGATGGGCATCCTGACGGGCGCGCTGCAGCGGGCCACGAATGTGCGCGTTGTGGGCCTGTGCCACAGCGTGCAGGTTTGCGCGACGAATCTGTGCATGATGTTGGGCTTGCCCAGCGACAACCTCAAATGGCAGATCGCCGGGATCAATCACCAGGGATGGCTGTTGCGCATTTCGCGCAACGGCGAGGATCTGTACCCCGAGATCCGCCGGCGTGCCCAGTTGCCGGAAAACCGGGGCAAGGACGACGTGCGGTTCGAACTGATGAAACGGTTTGGGTATTACGTGACCGAGTCGAGTGAACACACCAGCGAATACGTGCCGTGGTTTATCAAGGCGAAGGCCCCGGAACTGATCGACCGGTTCCAGATCCCGCTGGACGAATACCCCCGCCGGTGTGTCGCCCAGATCGAGGCCTGGGACGCGATGAAGGGCTTGCTGCTCAACGAACAGTCGCTTTCCCACGACCGCGGCGAGGAGTATGCCTCCTACATCTTCGGCGCGCTCGAAACCGGCATGCCGTACACGTTCGGGGGCAACGTGCTCAACACCGGATTGATCGCCAACCTGCCCGCCAACTGCTGTGTCGAGGTGCTCTGCGTGGCCGACCGCAGCGGCATCCACCCGGCCTGTGTCGGCGCTCTGCCGCCCCAATGCGCCGCGCTCACCCGCACCAACGTCAACGTGCAGGAACTGACCATCGAGGCGGCGCTCACCCACAAGAAGGACTACATCTACCAGGCCGCTCTCCTCGATCCGCACACCGCGGCCGAGCTCACCATCGACGAGATCGTGTCCATGTGCGATGAGCTGCTCGAAGCCCACGGCGACTATCTGCCGCGATACACCTGATCCGGCGGCCCGGCCCGCGGGAATAGCCCCGGTCGCGCCCGGCGTTCTGTTCACATCCGGGTGATGCATGCCCGGACGGGACGCTAACGCCCCGCGCAGTCTTTGTGCGGGGGGGCGGTGCGAGCATAGAGGAGAATCCGATGCAGTCGCTTTACGATCTCGATGCTGTTGCGCCGATGGAGCGCGAGCTGTCGAACGTGGGCGTGACGCCGTTGAAGACTCCCGGGGAAGTTGACGCCGCGCTGGGCGGCGATTTCCCCGGAACCACGTTGCTGGTAATTAATTCGGTGTGCGGGTGTGCGGCATCCAGTTGCAGACCGGGTGTGACCCGGGCATTGCAACACCGCGTGATCCCCGACCGGCTGTTCACGGTCTTCGCGGGGGTCGACATTTCCGCGACGGCCCGTGCCCGAAGGTATCTTCCCGATGGCGTGAACTCGTCGCCCAACGTCATGCTGTTCAGGGCGGGAACCCCCGTGTGCATCCTTACCCGGCAGGACATCGAGATACATGAGGCCGATGGTCTGGCGGCGTTTCTGGTGGATCTGTTCGAACGCGAGTGCGGCAGGCCGGGGCCCTCGGCGCCGCCGGAGGTCTTCGCGAGGAACGAACCGGTCAATCCCGGCTGTTCGGCCGTGCCTCCGTACCGCGGCAACTGAGGCCCGCCACGCCTACAGGCGCGAAAGCAGCGCTTCGAGGAATGCCGACGCGTCCTCGTAAATCCCCGGGCATTTGCTCTCGCGCGGGCCGGCGACGTTGAGCGTGCGGATGCCGTTTTCGAGGAGCCACGTGTGCACCTGTTCAAAGCGGGCTTCCCTCGCTTCGAGATCGATCACGAGCACCGGCCGGCCATGTTTACGGGCCATGTCCACCGTAAACGCGGTGCCGTCGGCGGGCGGTCCCCAAGTGAGAACGAGCGTGCCGTCCGAGTCGCGGACGTTCCATTCCGTGCGTTCGGCATACACGGGCGTAGGCGTTTCCTTAAGGGGGTAGTTCGCCGGAAGGGGACCGTCTTCGGCCAGGCGGCCCCGGGGACACCATCCGCCGCAGCCGATGCCCAGGCGCATGGCCACGTCGAGCGCGGCGCGGTCCACACCGGTTTGTCCCCCCGTCACGACACGTCTGATCTGCATGATGCTTTTGCTTCCAAGACTCCGCGCTCAAACGGGGACACGTGGTCGGAACATGTCGCCATTCTACTCAATCGTCTCACTGCGCGGCGGCCGCGTCGAGCCGGGCGAGGGCGGAACGGGCCTGCGGCTGCAGCGCGGGGTGTTGCAACGCCTGCAGGAAGGCTTCCCGGGCCTTGTCGAATTCGCGGTATTCGGATTCGTAGAGGTGGCCCATCTGGTACGACAGTTGCGCGACGACCATGGGGTCGGTGGCCTGGTGCTGCGCGTGCCGCAACGCCTGAACCAGCGCATCCGGAGACGCCGGGTCGACGGCGCCCGATTCAATGGTGCGCCGGGCCATTTCCATGGCCGCCTGCGACCGCACGTATGCCTGGTCGGGGTAGGTGACGATCACCCGCGCCAGCGCGGCCATCGGGTCGAGTTTGTTGGCGCGGGCGGCGTCCAGATCCTGCAACGATCGGAACTGCACCAGACGCGCTTCCGCGAGCAGGTCGCGCCGGTCACGCACGTGGGCCGGGGTGCCCAGCCAGGTCTGGTGATA
>JAAYAQ010000440.1 GCA_012719295.1 Candidatus Hydrogenedentota bacterium
ATCGGCTCGCCGGACATCTACGGCCGATTCACCGAGGCCATGATGGCCCTCGGCCCCTTCGGCGAACTCGGGCTGGCCAGCTTCTACTCGTGCGGCGCCGCCAGCGACGACGACTACAACTTCGCCAACACCTTCCCCGGCACCCAGGCCGGCGGCGGCGATGTCCTCTACCGCCTGCGGCTGGGCATCGAACGCTTCACCATCACCGACATCAACAACCCCGGCGCCGCCAACGCCGCGGCAAGCCGCATCCCCGTCATGTGGGACCACGTCACCGCCGAACGCGGCTACGCCGGTCACGGCGGCAGCGGCATCAACGTCCTCTACCTCGACGGCCACGTCGAATTCCTCCGCTACCTCGGCGTCCAGGGCGCCCGTTTCCCCGCCACCGCAGCCCACTGCGTCTCCTCCGGCGCCTACAACCACCTCTTCGACGGCGTCGGCGCCAACACCTCCTGGCCCTGAACCAGACACGAACCGGGGCAGGTTCCAGACGCCGGCCACGGCGCGACTGCGTCTCCCCCGTTCAAAAAACCGTTTCCCCTCCCGGTGTGGGACCGGCGCCCCCGCAGCTCGTCTCCTCCCGCGACCCCTTTTCTGACATGTATCTTCCGCACCCTCCGCATCCAGAACCATTTCGTTGACGTCAACAAAATGGTCGTGCCCACCATGTCCACTGTGTCCACCATATCCACTGCGTCCACCGGATACCCCGGCGGGGAGTCCCGTTGCGCGCGACAATTGTGTACAATAGGAACGGAACAAAGGAGCATCGGCGCTATGCGACACCTCAACCGGCGCGATTTTCTGAAACTGTCGGCCGCGACGGCCGCGGCAGGTCTTGGCGTTCCGTCCCGGGCCCAGGAACCCGCCCAGCGGCTCACGGCGCAATCGGTCCGCACCCTGGGCAAGACCGGCATCCAATGCTCGCTGCTGGGACAGGGCACGGGCATGCGCGGCTGGAACGGCAATTCCGACATGACCCGCCTGGGACGCAATGAGTTCGTCCAGCTACTCGAGCATGGCCGCGCGAACGGGATCACCTTCTTCGATCTGGCGGACATGTACGGTTCGCACACCTATCTGCGCGAGGCCATGAAACGCAGCATCAAACGCGAAGACGTCATGATTCTGTCCAAGGCCATCTCGCGCTCCCCCGCCCTCATGAAGGCGGATATCGAACGTTTCCGGCACGAGATCGGCACGGATTACCTCGATGTCCTGCTCATGCATTGCATTACCGAGCCGGACTGGACGGAGAAACCGGAGTACCAGGCCTCGCTCGAGGTCATGCACGACGCCAAAGCCAAGGGGAAGATTCGCGCTGTCGGCTGTTCCTGCCACAACGTCGACGCCCTGCGCAAGGCCGCCGCGTCTCCCCATATCGATGTGATCCTCGCCCGCTATAACCCCTTCAGCATCAAAATGGACGATACCGTCGAAAACGTCACGGCGGTCCTCAAACAGGCTCGCGAAGCCGGCAAGGGCATCCTCGGCATGAAAGTCGTCGGCGAAGGCCAGCTCACCGGCGAGCCGGACAAGATCAGCGAGTCCGTCAAGTTCATTGTCAATTCCGGGGTCGTGGACGCCATCACCGTCGGATTCACGGAACGGGCCCAGATCGAGGACATGATCGGCCGGATCGACCTGGCCACGCGCGCATAACGCCGGACCGCGCCGCGCAGCTCGCCCTCTGGCGCCGTTCCGGCGCGCCGCTTGATTTGGCGGCGGCCGGAAGGTATCGTATCGGGTCAGGCTGGAACTTTAGGCTCAGAGCAGCTATCCTAAGGGCGAGGGGGATGTGTATCCTTCCAGGATTCGGCGGATGCCCCCGGGACGGTAAGGCGTTAATCATCCGCATGTTGCGGGATTCAGAAAAAAGGGGTGCAGCAACCATGAAACGTGCGCTAATCGCGGTATTGGCAGGTTTTCTATTGGCCTCGGCAGGCTGCCAGACCAATCCCTTTCAGAAACAGCCGCCGGCGCCCCCGGCGGACCTTCAGTTCGAGAGTACCGACGGCCGGGTGTCGTCGTCGCCCACCGTTCCGTCGGACGGGTTGCCGATGGCCACGCAGCAGCGCTTCTCCGATGTGCCGCTGCCCGAAAAACTGAAGGAAGACCCCGAGCGCACCTTCGTCTATGAGGCGCCCGGCCTCCAGATCGGCCGCACCGTCTATACCATACGCGCCAAACCCGCCGAACTGGCCCAGTTTTACGTGCGGGAATGCCCCACCGCCGGATGGAAGCTCGACAGCATCGTTCAGGCGGATGTGATTACCATCAACTTCACGAAACCGGACAAGAAACTCCGCGTCACCATCACCGATCTCGGCATCGGAAGGGGCACGGAACTGGTCTTGTTGATCGTTCCTGAAAAAACGGCCTCATGAATACCCGACTGGCAGCGCTAAGCCTTCTCGCCGTCGCGGCGGTCATCTCGGGATGCCCCCAGCAAATACCCGAGATGCCCGAGATCCCCATCATCAACCCCAGACTGACCGACGAGGAACAGATCTTGCGCGTCCTCGACGAGGTCTGGCGCGGCATGGAGTCACAGCGCATCTACCAGATCATGTCCAACGTCTCCAGGAGCTATAAGGACCGCGACGGGCGCGACTACGACGCCCTCGCGGCCTACCTCAACAAGGTCTTTGAAGAATATCGGAACATCAAAATTGCCCGCGTGAAACCGCGGATCCTCGTGCAGGGCAATCAGGCGCGCGCGGTGGAAACGTTTGGGACCATCGCCAAACCCGAACCCCGCTCGGAGTATCCCCCCATTGACCTCCACGGCCAGGTGACCGTCTACTTTGAAAAGGTCGACGGACGCTGGTTTATTGTCGAGTGGGGCTCGATTCAATAGTTCGTAACTCTGGACTCACAACCTGTCGGAAAGTTCCTCATTCATGGCAAAGAAACAAAAGGGCAGCCGGGTAAAAGAAATTCTGAGCACGTCGCGCGACGCCGAGGGCGAAATCACATCGTTCTGGCAGAGCATCCAGGAGAAACCCTGGCATTACGGCATCGGGACCGCCGTGATCGTGGCCGCGATCCTGATCACCGTCGGGTACCAGCAGCACACGGCGAAGGCGAAACAAGAGCTTTACACCACGTACGTGAAGGCGCTGGAAGCCGGCGAACCGGCGGAACAGGCCAAACAGCTCGAAGCCGTGGCGGCTGCAGGCGCGGCCTCGCCCGAAATCGTCTACATGCTGGGAGAAACCGCCCTGAAAGCCGGCGAGTACGACAAGGCCAAGGCCGCCTTCGAACGCCTTCGCCAGGAATTCCCTGACGCCAGGCATGTGCCCGACGCCGTGGAGGCGCTCGGGTTCATCGCCCAGGAAAACGAGGACTACGAAGGCGCCCTGAAAGCCTACAATGAAATCATCGAAAAATGGCCGCAGAGTTTCGCCGCGCGCCGGCAGCCGCTGAATATCGCGCGCGTGCGTGAAGCCCAGGGCGATGTCGCGGCCGCGGTGCAGGCCTACCAGGATCAGACCCTGCAGTTCCCGGGCTCCAGCGTCGCGCAGGAAGCCGAAGCCGCCCTTGCGCGGCTGCGCGAGGCCCATCCCGATTTGTTCCCGGAAGAGACTCCTGCTGAAACGCCGTCCGACGAGCCTGTGGCGCCGGCTCCTGAAGCGGCCCCTGTAGCGCCGGCTCCTGAAGCGACCCCTGTAGCGCCGGCCCCCGAAGCGGCCCCTGTAGCGCCGGCCCCCGAAGCGGCCCCTGTAGCGCCGGCCCCCGAAGCGGCCCCTGTAGCGCCGGCCCCCGAAGCGGCCCCTGTAGCCCCAGCCCCCGAAGCGGCGCCAGCGGAGGAGGAACTTCCAGACGTCACGTCAGCGCCCAAACTGACCATTCCGCCCGATGCGGCGGCCGCTCCGGCCGAGCAAACCGCCGCCCCCGAAGCGGCGCCTGCCGCCAGCCAGCAGTAAACGATCCCGTCAAAGCGTGCGCGCCGGTTTCAGGCCTCTGCCCGGGACCGGCGCCTTACGTTGCGGCTCACGGCAG